>NZ_LZJA01000120.1:0-23327 GCF_001666785.1 Mycobacterium sp. E3305
GTCGGCGCCGAGGACGGACGTGTCGAGATCCTCGGCGAGGTCCGAGTGAGGGCGCACCTCACCGATCAAGTCGTCGACGACATCACCGCGCCCGCCGGTCTGGACGCCTTGCTGGGCTGTCGTGTCGGCGCGGGATTTCGGGCGACGGTCAGCCGGCTGTTCCCTGAGGAAGTAGTGCGGGCCAGCCTGCTGAATCTGTTGCTCGACGACTTGATCGGTGAGGTGCGCCCTCACTCGGACCTCGCCGAGGATCTCGACACGTCCGTCCTCGGCGCCGACCACGTCACGCGCCCGCAGGTCCGCCACGGAGCCGCGCACCCCATCCGGATGGGTGTCGATCGTGCTGGTGCGTCGCCGTACGCCCGGCAGCGACTGTGGCCCGCCGTCCACGAAGGGCCGCCGCGGGCCGAGGATGTCGTCGACGAACGGCATGGTGGCTCAGGGCTTCCAGTCAGTCGCGTCGGCCCATTCCCAGGCCTGCCGGTAGGCGTCACGAAACCACGGTTCTTTGGCGGTGATGTAGCGCACGATATCGCCATCGGCGCTCGCCGCGGCGTCCCGTTTGACCCGCGAATACTGCTCGCGCACATCGGCATTGGCGTTGAGCCAGTCGACGAAGAGCAGCGCGAATTGCTGATTGGGCCAGCCCGCCACGCGGATGTGTACGTTGGTCGGCCGCCCCGGATCCGCCGATGCATGAATCCGCTTGTGCCACAGCGCGGCGTCGTTGCTGTGGTCGAATCCCGGCGCGGTGCTGCGGGCATCGTTCTTGGCGGCGTCTTGGGTGATGTGTTCCAGGCGCGGATAACCCACCGACAACAACGGTTCGGCGAGTTCGTCGGCGAGCGCCAAGAATTCGACGGTGATCTGCACGTCGATCACGTCCTTGGCGGGCAGATCCGGCACGGCGGTCGAACCGATGTGGTCCACCCGGATCGCCCGGTAGCCGCACGCGGTCTTCAGCCGGTTGACGATGCGGCGGGCCTGATCCGGCCAGGCCGGGTCGGGCGGCACCAACCGCGCCGCCGCCCGCGCGGCCTCGCGCCGACTCAGGTTGTGCGCGAACGGCAGTATCCGGTTGTTCCACACGTCGTGGGCCCGCTGCACCAGCTCGTCCGGGCTGCCGGAGTTGTCCACCCAGACGTCGGCGACGGCGCGGCGCTGCTCGTCACTGGCCTGCGCGGCGATCCTCGCGCGGGCGTCGGATTCGGGCATGCCGCGCTGGTCGACCAGCCGTCGCAGCCGCACCTCGACGTCGGCGTACACGATGACGACGAGTGGGAACAACGGCGCCATTCCCGATTCCACCAGCAGCGGAATGTCCTCGACCACAACCGAATCCGCGGGCACCGAGGCGATGATCTCGGCGCGTCGCTTGCCGACCAGCGGGTGGACGATGCCGTTCAGCCTTTGCCGCGCCTCGTCGTCGGCGAAGGCCTTGGCGGCCAACGCGGGACGATCCAGCGATCCGTCGGGTAGCAGGATGTCGTCACCGAACGCCTCGACCAGCGCCGCCAGGCCCTCGGTGCCCGGCTCGACCACCTCGCGCGCGATGACGTCGCCGTCGACGATGACCGCACCGCACTTCGCGAAGGTGGCCGAGAGGGCCGACTTGCCGGCGCCGATGCCGCCGGTCAACCCGATGCGCAGCATGCCTGAACGCTAATCAGGCGTTGCCGGCGAGCTTCTCCCGCAGAGCGGCCAATTGGGCGTCGCTGGCCAGCGAGCCGCCGGCCGCCTTCTCCGACGGCGCGCCGTTGCCCGACGACTGCTCGGCACCGTGCCCGGCGGCCTCGGCCGCGGCGAACTTCTCCATCTGCGCGGTGTGCATCTTGTGCCGGCGCTCGGCCTCGGCGTAGCGGGCCTCCCACTCGGCGCGCTGCTTCTCGAAGCCCTCGAGCCATTCGTTGGTATCGGCGTCGAAGCCCTCAGGGAAGATGTAATTGCCCTGCTCGTCGTAGCTGTCGGCCATGCCGTACTTCGCCGGGTCGAACTCTTCGGTGTAGTCCTCGTTGGCCTGCTTGAGCGACAACGAGATCCGGCGCCGCTCCAGGTCGATGTCGATGACCTTGACCATGGCGTCGTCGCCGACGGCGACCACCTGGTCGGGCACCTCGACGTGGCGCTCGGCCAGCTCGGAGATGTGCACCAGGCCCTCGATGCCCTCCTCGACGCGGACGAACGCGCCGAACGGAACCAGCTTGGTGACCTTGCCGGGCACGATCTGGCCGATGGCGTGCGTGCGGGCGAAGTGCCGCCACGGGTCTTCCTGAGTGGCCTTGAGCGACAACGAAACCCGCTCGCGGTCCATGTCGACGTCGAGCACCTCGACGGTGACCTCGTCGCCCACCTGGACGACCTCGGACGGGTGGTCGATGTGCTTCCAGGACAACTCGGAGACGTGCACCAGGCCGTCCACCCCGCCGAGGTCGACGAAGGCGCCGAAGTTGACGATGGAGGAGACGACACCCTTGCGGATGGCGCCCTTCTGCAGCTGGTTGAGGAACTCGCTGCGCACCTCCGACTGGGTCTGCTCCAGCCACGCCCGGCGCGAGAGCACCACGTTGTTGCGGTTCTTGTCCAGCTCGATGATCTTGGCCTCGATCTCCTTGCCGATGTACGGCTGCAGATCGCGGACCCGGCGCATCTCGACCAGCGACGCGGGCAGGAAGCCGCGCAGGCCGATGTCGAGGATCAGGCCACCCTTGACCACCTCGATGACGGTGCCCTTGACGGCCTCGTCCTTCTCCTTGAGCGCCTCGATGGTGCCCCAGGCGCGCTCGTATTGCGCGCGCTTCTTGGACAGGATCAGGCGGCCCTCTTTGTCCTCCTTGGTGAGGACCAGGGCCTCGACCTCGTCACCGACGGAAACGACCTCACTGGGGTCGACATCGTGCTTGATCGAGAGCTCGCGGGCGGGGATGACGCCCTCGGTCTTGTAGCCGATGTCGAGGAGCACCTCGTCCCGGTCCACTTTGACGATCGTCCCCTCGACGATGTCGCCATCGTTGAAGTACTTGATCGTTTTGTCTATTGCGGCAAGAAAGTCCTCGCTGGAACCGATGTCGTTGACGGCTACTTGGGGCGAGGTGACGGTGGGACTCGGCATGTGGTGGGTTGCTCCGGACAGGTTGGGTCGTAGGGACAAATCTGGGATTTACCTGTTTAGGCTACTCGACTGCGTACACGCTGGCCAAACCCGGGCGCCCCAGCCTGTGCGTTTCTGACCAGAACATGTCGTGTCGGCGAAATTCCGGGGCCGCGATTTCGCTAATGCGCGGCCGCGTCCCACGAGCGGCCGTAACCCACCGAAACCTCCAGGGGCACGTCGAGCGGATAGGCGCCGCCCATCTTCTCGCGGGCCAGGGCCTCGACCTTCTCCCGCTCGCCGGGCGCGATTTCGAACAGGAGTTCGTCGTGCACCTGCAGCAGCATTCGGGACTTCAGCCCGGCCTCTTTGATCGCCCTGTCGACCTCGATCATCGCCACCTTGATGATGTCTGCGGCGCTGCCCTGGATGGGGGCGTTCAGCGCGGCCCGCTCGGCGGCCTCCCGCACCTGGCGGTTGCTGCTGTCCAGCTCGGGCAGGTACCGGCGGCGGCCCAGCACCGTCGAGGTGTAACCGTCCTTGCGGGCCTGCTCCACGACGTTCATCAGATAGTCGCGCACGCCGCCGAACCGGGCGAAGTAGGCGTCCATCTGCTCCTTGGCCTCCTCGGTGGAGATCTTCAGCTGCTGCGACAGCCCATACGCGCTCAACCCGTAGGCAAGCCCGTACGACATCGCCTTGACCCGGCGGCGCAGCTCGGAGGTGACCTCCTCGATCGGCACCCCGAACGCCCGCGAGGCGACGAACGAATGCAGGTCCTCCCCCGTGTTGAAGGCCTCGATGAGGCCCTCGTCCCGCGAGAGGTGCGCCATGATCCGCATCTCGATCTGGCTGTAGTCGGCGGTCATCAGCTCGCTGTAGCCGTCGCCCACCACGAACGCGTCCCGGATCCGCCGGCCGGCTTCGGTGCGGATCGGAATGTTCTGCAGGTTGGGCTCGGTCGACGACAGCCGGCCCGTCGCCGCGATGGTCTGGTTGAACGTCGTGTGGATGCGCCCGTCGGAGGCCACCGAATTCAGCAACCCGTCCACCGTCACCTTCAGGCGGGTGGCGTCGCGGTGCGTCAGAAGGTGTTGCAGGAACGGGTGTCCGGTCTTGTCGAACAGTGACTGCAGGGCGTCGGCGTCGGTGGTGTAGCCCGTCTTGGTGCGCTTGGTCTTCGGCATCTCCAGCTCGTCGAAGAGCACCGCCTGTAACTGCTTCGGCGAACCCAGGTTGATCTGCTTGCCGATCACCGCGTAGGCCGCTTCGGCGGCGTCGCGGATCTGGTGGGCGAAATCGCTCTGCAGGTCGCCCAGCAGATCCAAATCGACTGCGATGCCGGTGTGTTCCATCCCGGCCAGCACCCGCTGCACCGGCAGTTCCATGCCGCCCAACAGCGACGTGGAGTTGATGCGGGCCAGCTCCTCGTCGAGCGCGTCGGCCAGGTCCAGCACCGCCACGGCCCGCAGGATCAGGGTCTGCACCGCCTGGTCGTCCGTCCCCTCGGGATCGTCGAGCAGCGAAAGCTGTTGCTGCTCAGCGGTTTCCGCGCGCAGCTCGCGACGCAGGTAGCGCAGGGACAGGTCCTCGAGGGAGAAGCTGCGCTGCCCGGGACGCACCAGGTAGGCGGCCAGCGCGGTATCGGAGGTCACGCCGGCCAGCGTCCAGCCCCGGCCGGCGAGGTCGTGCATCGCCAGCTTGGCCTCGTGCAGCGCCTTGGGCGGACCCGGATCGGCCAGCCAGGACGCCAGCGCCGCCTCGTCGTCGGGATCCAGGGCCGAGGTGTCGATGTAGCGGCCCTCGCCATCGGCGGACACGATGGCCAGCGCGGTGGCGTCGGCGTCGTAGGCCAAGTGGGTGCCGACGACCGCCAGGCCGAACCGCTTGCCCGAGCTGTGCTCGGCCAGCCACACGGCCAGCTCGCCGGGCTGCAGCGCCCCGCCGCGCACGTCGAATCCCGCGTCGACCTCGGGCTCGACGGCGGCCAGCGTGTCGAACAGCCGGTCGCGCAAGACCCGGAACTCCAAGTCGTCGAACAGGCGGTGAATCTGGTCGCGATCCCACGGCAGCATGCGCAGCGTGTCCGGGGTCTGCGCCAGCGGCACGTCCTTGACCAGGTCGGTGAGCTCGCGGTTGCGGATCACGCCGGCGAGGTTGGCCCGCAGCGCGTCGCCGACCTTGCCGCGCACCGATTCGACGTTGTCCACCAACCCCTGCAGCGAGCCGTATTCGGCGATCCACTTGGACGCGGTCTTCTCCCCCACGCCCGGGATGCCGGGCAGGTTGTCGCTGGGATCGCCACGCAGGGCCGCGAAGTCCGGGTATTGCGTGGGGGTCAACCCGTATTTTTCGACGACCGCCTCCGGCGTGAACCGAGTGAGCTCGCTGACGCCCTTGCGCGGGTAGAGCACGGTCACGTCGTCGCTGACCAGCTGCAGGGAGTCCCGGTCGCCGGTGACCACCAGGACGCGGAAGCCCTCGTTCTCGGCCTGGGTGGCCAGCGTCGCGATCAGGTCGTCGGCCTCGAACCCGGGCTCGGCCAGCACGGTGATGCCCAGCGCGTTCAGCACTTCCTTGGTGATGTCGATCTGGCCGTGAAACTCGTCGGGCGTCGACGAGCGGTTCGCCTTGTATTCGGGGTACCGCTCGGAGCGGAACGTCTGACGGGACACGTCGAACGCCGCGGCGACGTGCGTGGGGGCCTCGTCGCGCAGCAGGTTGATCAGCATCGCCGTGAAGCCGTAGACCGCGTTGGTGGTCAGGCCGCCGCGGGTCTTGAAGTTCTCGGCGGGCAGCGCGTAGAACGCCCGAAACGCCAGCGAATTGCCGTCGAGCAACATCAGTGTCGGCTTGGTTTGTTCCTCGGTCTTCTGAGCGGGCGGAGCGGGCACGGCTATCACTCTAGGCACCCCGACCGACGAGCCAGGCGCTGCCGCAGAACTGCAACACGTTTCAGTTTTGTGTTGGGCCTGGGTAGTCTGGCCGAGTGTCAGAGGTCACCAGCCAAGAACCCGCGATCGACGGATGGTTCGCCACCGACGAAGGCGGCCACCCGCACCTGATCGGCGCCAAATGCCCGGAGTGCGGCACCTACGTCTTCCCGCCCCGGGAGAACAACTGCCCCAACCCCGGCTGCGCCAGCGACACGCTGGAGGCCGTCGCGTTGTCGACGCGGGGCAAGTTGTGGAGCTACACGGAGAACCGGTATCCGCCGCCGCCGCCCTACCCCGCCCCGGATCCCTTCGAGCCCTTCGCCATTGCCGCCGTGGAGCTGGCTGAGGAAGGGCTGATCGTGCTGGGCAAGGTGGTCGAGGGCACGCTGGCCGCCGATTTGAAGGTCGGCATGGAGATGGAGCTGACCACGATGCCGCTGTTCACCGACGACGACGGCGTGCAGCGCATCGTGCACGCGTGGAGGATCGCCTCATGAGCCCTGAACCGCTCTACATCCTGGGCGCCGGCATGCACCCCTGGGGCAAGTGGGGCCGCGACTTCACCGAATACGGGGTCGTCGCCGCCAGGGCCGCGCTGGCCGAGGCCGGCCTGGACTGGCGGCAGATCCAGTTGGTCGCCGGCGCGGACACCATCCGCAACGGTTACCCGGGCTTCATCGCGGGGTCGACGTTCGCCCAGAAGCTCGGCTGGAACGGTGTCCCGGTCAGCTCGAGCTACGCCGCGTGCGCCAGCGGCTCGCAGGCACTGCAGAGTGCGCGCGCCCAGATCCTGGCCGGCTTCTGCGACGTCGCGCTGGTCATCGGCGCCGACACCACGCCCAAGGGCGCGTTCGCCCCGGTCGGCGGGGAACGCAAGAACGACCCGGACTGGCAGCGGTTCCACCTGATCGGCGCGATGAACCCGGTGTACTTTGCGCTGCTGGCCCGCCGGCGGATGGACCTCTACGGCGCGACGGCCGAGGACTTCGCCCAAGTGAAGGTCAAGAACTCCCGCCACGGCCTGCAGAACCCGAATGCCCGCTACCGCAAGGAGGCTTCGGCCGACGACGTGTTCGCCAGCCCGGTGGTGGCCGACCCGCTGCGGCAGCTCGACATCTGCGCCACCTCCGACGGCGCAGCGGCCCTGATCGTGGCCAGCGCCGAATTCGCCCGCAAGCACCTCGGCTCGCTCGACGGCGTCCCTTCGGTACGCGCCGTCAGCACGGTCACCCCGCGTTACCCCCAACACCTACCCGAATTGCCCGACATCGCAACGGATTCCACCGCTGCCGTGCCCGCGCCGGACCGGGTGTTCAAGGATCAGATCCTCGATGCGGCCTACGCCGAGGCGGGCATCGGGCCCGAGGACGTCAGCCTGGCCGAGGTCTACGACCTGTCCACCGCGCTCGAGCTCGACTGGTACGAGCACCTCGGGCTCTGCCCCAAGGGTGAGGCCGAGGCGCTGTTGCGCAGCGGCGCCACGACGATCGGCGGCAAGGTCCCGGTCAACCCCTCGGGCGGACTGGCCTGCTTCGGCGAGGCCATCCCCGCGCAGGCCATCGCCCAGGTCTGCGAGCTGACTTGGCAGCTGCGCGGCCAGGCGACCGGCCGGCAGGTGGAGAACGCGACGGTGGGCATCACCGCGAACCAGGGCCTGTTCGGCCACGGCTCCTCGGTGATCGTCGCGCGCTGACGGCGCATCGACGGCGAATGTGCAACGGCGGCGGCCTCATTCGGCATGTCGTCGCCCTGAGCGCGCGCTCGACGGCCCGGCGCTACTCGTCGTCGGTGTCCAGCGTTTCCAGGACGACTTCGGCGACCCGCTTCATGGTGGTCCGCCGGTCCATCGCGGCGCGCTGAATCCACTTGAACGCCTCTGGCTCGGTCATGCCCTGCTTGGTCTGCAGTAGCCCCTTGGCGCGCTCGACGAGCTTGCGGGTCTCCAGCCGCTCGGACAGCGTCGCCACTTCGCGCTCCAGCTCACTGATTTCGGCGAAGCGGCTCACGGCCAGCTCGATGGCCGGAATCAGGTCGCTGATCGTGAAGGGCTTGACCAGGTAGGCCATCGCGCCGGCGTCGCGGGCGCGTTCGACCAAGTCCCGCTGGCTGAATGCGGTCAGGACCACGATCGGGGCGATGCGCTTGCTGGCGATCTCCGACGCCGCGTCGATCCCGTCGCGGCGCGGCATCTTGACGTCCATGATCACCAGGTCGGGCCGATGGCGCTCGGCCAACTCGACGGCTTCCTGGCCGTCGCCGGCCTCCCCGACGATCTCGTAACCCTCCTCTCGCAGCATCTCGGCGAGGTCCAGTCGGATGAGCGCTTCGTCCTCGGCGATCAGGACCCGGCGCGGCACAGCGGCGTCGGTGTCGGTCGTGGGGCCTGTCATGACGGACATTGTGTCGTGAACGCCTCGAACCAGCGACCTCGGGGGCGGTGAGACGGGGCCCGGCACCAAATCCTTTATGGTGGGAGGCTGCCTCTAACGTATGAGGCCGGGTAAGCCCTCGTATCCCAACTGGCAGAGGAAACGGACTCAAAACCCGTCCAGTGTGGGTTCGAATCCCACCGAGGGCACCACGAACCGCAGGGACTGGCGACCGACGATTCCCCGGGCGCGCACCGACGGCGGGGGGCCCCACACCGATCCCCTCGGCGTGATCCCGCCCCCGCCATCCGCGCCTCGTGGCAAACCGCTCGGGGCCGATGTGGGCTTCTCCGATACCGATGTTGCGCCTCCGCGGCGGGCAGCAAGCCTCCGGCTTGGGAAACGCGCGAAATGCGTGCCAAAGGTATGGAATAAGGCCGAAATGAATACCGCGCACAATTTAGTGTGGACATTGCGTTCAACGGCGGCGCGGGGGCTCATGTTGAATTCATATTATTTTCGCTAACCGGCGGCTCACCCCGCCGAAACATAATCAACAACGGCCCCCATCGACCCCTCGCGTGGGCGCCGCTCAGCGACCTCGGGCGAGCCGGGCGCCGGTACGGAGTGGCCGCCGCGTTAGCGGCTGATGCACACCTGTTCCTCGGAGTGCACCACGTTGACCTGCATCGGATCATTCTGCATGGAGTCGGTGGCCACCCGCAACAGCGAGGCCGCGCCGCCGCACCCCACCCCGCATGCGGGAGTTGCCGCAGCGGTGCACGCAAGCATTAGCGCGATCCCAATCCTGCTGCGCAGACTTGCCATCCCGCACCCCCGCATTAGAGGAACATATGACCCACATCACAGCCCGACATATGTTTAATAACACGCCAGAAAATTTTGTAAAACCCTCCAGCCGGAAAATTCTTTTTACAATTTTTTTCCGGTCATGCTGACGCCACCCATCGGTCGGCACCCGGTGCGGCGCCGGAGCCCCAATTCGCCGGCCGACGGGCCGACAAACCCGAGCTCAGCGGGTTACAGTTTGAACGTGGCGGCTAGGAAGTGCGGTGCCCCACCGATGTCAGTTGGCGAGCCGAGACGCCCGGACTGCGTGGCCGCGGTGCGGGCGCAGACCCGCGACCGCAACCAGCACTACGTCGCCAGCGCCGCGCGCCGCGCCCGGATCCTGACCATCACCGCATGGCTGGCCGTCCTGGTGAGCGTGAGCTTCGTCCTGGTGCAGATCCTGGGCGGATCCTGGCTGTGGCAGGTGAGCTCGATCAACGTCGTCGGCGCCATGGTCTTCGCGATGGTCCCGTGGCTGCAGCGCTTCGGCGAACTCGTCGCCCCGCTCACGTTTTTGGGCGCGGCCTACGTGTCGGTCTTCGCCAGCTGCGTCGACGTCGGCACCGGGTCGGGCGCTCAGTTCTTCTTCCTGGTCGGCGCCTGCATCGTCGTGCTCCTGCTGGGAATCGAGCACATCGTCTTGGCGTCCGCACTGGCGGCCGTCGCCGCGGGCCTGATCATCGCCGTCGAGTTCCTGATCCCCCGCGACACCGGCTTGCAGCCCGCGTGGGCCCAGTCGGCCGGTTTCGTCATCACCGCGATCTCGAGCGTCGTGATGGTCGTCGTGACGGTGTGGTTCGCCCTGCGCGACACCGCCCGCGCCGAGGCCGTGATGGAGGCCCAGTACGAGCGCTCCGAAGCGCTGCTGGCCAACATGCTGCCGGCCAGCATCGCCGAGCGGCTCAAGGAGCCGGACCGCAGCGTCATCGCCGACAAGTACGACGTCGCCTCCGTCCTGTTCGCCGACATCGTCGGATTCACCGAACGGGCCAGTGCCACGGCCCCGGCCGACCTGGTGCGCTTCCTCGACCGCCTCTACGGCGCCTTCGACGCGCTGGTGGACAAGCACGGGCTCGAGAAGATCAAAGTCAGCGGGGACTCCTACATGGTGGTCAGCGGGGTGCCGCGCGCCCGCCCCGATCATGCGCAGGCGCTCGCGGACTTCGCCCTCGACATGGCCAACGCCGCCGCCGGACTGAAGGATCCGCACGGCAACGAGGTCCCGCTGCGGGTGGGCATGGCGTGCGGGCCCGTGGTCGCCGGCGTCGTGGGTTCTCGCCGCTTCTTTTATGACGTGTGGGGGGACGCCGTCAACGTCGCGTCTCGGATGGAGACCACCGACTCGGTCGGCCGAATTCAGGTGCCCGAAGCCATGTACGAGCGTCTCAAGGATGAGTTCGTCTTGCAGGAGCGCGGCCACATCGACGTCAAAGGCAAAGGCGTCATGCGCACCTGGTATCTGATCGGGCGCAAGGCGGCCGGCGAATCCGGCGAGGAAAACAGCGACCTGCTGGCCGCGGATTCGCGCACCGCCCACGTGTAGCCGAAGTGCCCTATGCCAGGGGCGGCGTTTGTGTCACACTGCGGCCATGCAAACCACACCCGGACCTCCCCCTGCTCCAAGTCTGTTGCCGCATCTGTGGAAATCGGCCCTGTTATCGGGAATCCTGTCGCTGGCGCTCGGCGTGTTGGTGTTGGCGTGGCCGGGAAAGACGATCCTGGTCGCCGCGGTCGCCTTCGGAATCTATCTGTTGATCAGCGGCGCCGCCCAGGTGTTCTTCGCGTTCACCCTGCACGTCTCGGCGGGCAGCCGGATTCT
Source organism: Mycobacterium sp. E3305 (assembly GCF_001666785.1). Classification (NCBI taxonomy): domain Bacteria; kingdom Bacillati; phylum Actinomycetota; class Actinomycetes; order Mycobacteriales; family Mycobacteriaceae; genus Mycobacterium; species Mycobacterium sp. E3305. Next base: position 11,065 of record NZ_LZJA01000120.1, read on the forward strand.
GCTTTTCATCAGCGGCGCCGCGTCACTCATCTTGGCGCTGTTGGCTTTTCGCCATTTCGGTCAGGGTTACGCAATCCTGTTGCTGGCCATCTGGATTGGCATCGGATTCATCTTCCGCGGCGTCGGCACGACGGTTTCGGCCATTCAGGACCCGCTGCTTCCGGGGCGGGGATGGTCGATCTTCATCGGGGTGATCAGCCTGCTCGCGGGCATTGTCGTGCTGGCGTCGCCGCTCGAATCGATTGTCACGCTGGCGCTCGTGGTCGGGGTGTGGTTCGTCGTCATCGGCGTCTTCGAGATCGTCTCGTCCTTCGGCATCCGCAAGGCTTCCAAGACACTGACCTCATGACGGCGGCTCTCGCTAGCGCCGGCCCTGACCCTTCTACTACACTTCGTAGTAGCCGTGCCCACGGCTCCGCTGTTTCGGGAGATGACAGATGAATGTCGTCGATATTTCACGGTGGCAGTTCGGTATCACGACCGTCTACCACTTTATCTTCGTGCCGCTCACGATCGGCCTGGCGCCGCTGCTCGCTGTCATGCAGACGGTGTGGGTGGTCACCGACAACGTCGCCTGGTACCGCCTCACCAAGTTCTTCGGCAAGTTGTTCCTGATCAACTTCGCCATCGGCGTGGCGACGGGGATCGTCCAGGAGTTCCAATTCGGGATGAACTGGTCGGAGTATTCGCGGTTCGTCGGCGACATCTTCGGCGCGCCCCTGGCCATGGAGGGGTTGTTCGCGTTCTTCTTCGAGTCCACCTTCATCGGGTTGTGGATCTTCGGCTGGGGCCGCCTGCCGAGACTGGTCCATCTGGCCTGCATCTGGATCGTCGCGATCGGCGTCAACGTGTCCGCGTTCTTCATCATCGTGGCGAACTCGTTCATGCAACATCCGGTCGGCGCGCACTACAACCCGGCCACGCACCGGGCCGAGCTGGACAGCATCACCGCGCTGCTGGGCAATAACACTGCGCGGTGGGCGTTTACCCACACGGTGACCGGCTCGTTGCTGACCGCGGCGACGTTCGTCGCGGCCGTCGGCGCGTGGTTCCTGGTCCGGTCCCGCCGCCCGGAAACCGCCACCCCCGCCGCCGAATCGAACGCGCGCACCATGTTTCGGCCCGCGGTCATCCTGGGCTGCTGGGTGGTGCTGCTCGCCGCCGTCGGCCTGTTCTTCACTGGCGACCGCCAGGGCAAGCTGATGTTCGTTCAGCAACCGATGAAGATGGCGTCGGCGGAATCGTTGTGCGGCACCGAAACCGACCCGGACTTCTCGATCCTCACCGTCGGCACGCACAACAACTGCGACAGCGTCACCCGGGTGATCGAGGTTCCCTACGTGCTGCCGTTCCTCGCCGAGGGCCGGACCAGCGGCGTGACGTTGCAGGGCGTCCGCAATATCCAGCAGGACTTCGAACAGCGATTCGGCCCGAATGACTACCGGCCCAACCTGTTCGTCACCTACTGGTCGTTCCGCGCGATGATCGGTTTCCTGGCGGTGCCCATCCTGTTCGCGCTCGCGGCGCTGTGGCTCACCCGCGGCGGCCGGGTGCCAAACCAACGCTGGTTCTCCTGGCTGGCGTTGCTGACGATTCCCACGCCGTTCCTGGCGAACATCTCCGGGTGGGTGTTCACCGAAATGGGCCGGCAACCCTGGATCGTCGCCCCGAATCCGACCGGCGACCAACAGGTTCGGTTCACCGTCCACGAGGCCGTGTCCAACCATGTGCCCGGCATGGTCATCACGTCGCTGGTGACCTTCACCCTGGTCTATGCGGTGCTTGCGGTCATCTGGTTCTTCCTGCTCAAGCGCTACATCACCGAAGGGCCGCGGGAGCACGACGCCGAGCCGGCTCCCCCGCCGGCGCCCGGCGACGACGAGGTGGCCCCGCTTTCGTTCGCGTACTAGCCCTGGATCCAGGCACTCAGGAAGGGAGCTGACCGATGGGACTGCAGCAATTGTGGTTCGGCATAATCGGATTGCTGTTCCTCGGCTTCTTCGTTCTGGAGGGCTTCGACTTCGGCGTGGGCATGCTGATGGAACCGCTCGCGCGCGTCGGCATCGGTGAGCCCGAGCCGATCCGACGCACCGCGCTCAACACCATCGGCCCGATCTGGGACGGCAACGAGGTCTGGCTGATCGTCGGCGGCGCAGCGATGTTCGCCGCCTTCCCGGGCTGGTACGCCACGGTGTTCTCGACGCTGTACCTGCCGCTGCTGGCCATCCTGTTCGGCATGATTTTGCGGGCCGTGGCGATCGAATGGCGCGGCAAGATCGACGACACGAGGTGGCGGGGCTGGGCCGATTTCGGCATCGCGGCCGGGTCCTGGCTGCCGGCGATCCTGTGGGGGGTGGCCTTCGCCATCCTGGTCCGCGGCCTGCCGGTGGACGCCGACGGCCAGGTCCACCTGTCGATCACGGACGTGCTGAACGCCTATACGCTGCTGGGCGGCTTGGCCACCGCCGGGCTGTTCCTGTTCTACGGCGCGGTGTTCATCTCACTGAAGACTTCCGGCGCCATCCGCGACGACGCCCACCGGCTGGCGGTGTGGTTGTCGCTTCCGGTGACCGGACTGGTTGCGGCGTTTGGGATCTGGACGCAACTCGCCCATGGCAAGGACTGGACCTGGCTGGTGCTCGCGGTGGCGGTGGTGGCGCAGCTGGCGGCGGTGCTGCTGGTGTGGCGGCGCCTGTCCGACGGCTGGGCGTTCGCCTGCACCGCGACGGTCGTCCTGTCGGTGGTGATCCTGCTGTTCGGCGCGCTCTACCCGAACCTGGTGCCCTCGACGCTGAACAAGCAGTGGAGCCTGACCATCTACAACGCCTCGTCGACGCCCTACACCCTCAAGGTCATGACGTGGGTGACGGCCTTCATGGCTCCGCTGACGGTGGTGTACCAGGCGTGGACGTATTGGGTGTTCCGGCAACGAATCTCGGCGGATCGGATCCCGCCGTCCATCGGCCTGGCGAGGCGGGTGTCCTGAGCGCGACCGACTCGCCACCCGGTTCGAGAGCGCGGGGCCCGTTGGACCCGCGACTGTGGCGGGCATCGATCGCGCTGCGCCGCTACCTGACCGCGACCATCTGCTGCGGCGTGGTGATCTCCGGGTGCGCGATCGGCTCGGCGATCGTGCTGGCGAACGTCGTCGCCCGCGCCGTCGGCGATCACTCGGCGCGCGGCCTGCACGCCTGGATGGGACCGCTGTCGACTCTCGTGCTGCTGTGGACGCTTCGCACGCTGGCACAGTGGCTGCAGGCCCGGTTGGGCCAGCGCGGCGCCAGCGCGGTCATCGCCGACCTGTCCGGTCAGGTGCTGACGGCGGTGACCGCCCGGCAGCCCGGTGAACTCGCCGCCCAACGGGACGCCGCCGCCGTGGTGGTCACGCGGGGTCTCGACGGCCTGCGTCCCTACTTCACCGGATATCTGCCCACACTCGTGCTCGCCGGGATCCTGACCCCGGCGACCGTCGCCGTCGTCGCGCTGTACGACCTGAAATCGGCGGCGATCGTGGCGATCACCTTGCCGCTCATACCCGTATTCATGGTGCTGATCGGCCTGGCCACCGCCGACCGGTCGGCGGCCGCCCTGGCCGCCATGACGACGCTGCAGGGGCGGCTGCTCGATCTCATCGCCGGCATCCCCACGCTGCGGGCGCTGGGCCGCGCCCGCGGACCCGAACGGCGCATCGCCGAACTCGCTGCGGCGCATCGCCGCTCGGCCATGGCCACGCTCCGGATCGCCTTCTTGTCGGCACTGGTGCTGGAATTGCTGGCGACACTGGGCGTGGCGCTGATCGCGGTGGGGATCGGACTGCGGCTGGTGTTCGGTGAGATGACGTTGGCGACCGGCCTCACGGTGCTGTTGCTGGCGCCCGACGTCTACTGGCCGCTGCGCCGAATCGGTGTCGAATTCCATGCCGCGCAGGACGGCAGGACCGCCGCCGATAAGGCCTTCGCCCTCATCGGCGAGCCGACTCCCCCGCGGACCGGGGATCGGACCGTCGCCGCCCGCGGGGCGGAGATCCGACTCGACGGGCTCAGCGTCGCGGGGCGCGACGGTCAGGCGCCGCGCGACCTCACCGCGCTCATCGAGCCGGGCGCGGTGACCGTACTGACCGGACGCAACGGCGCCGGCAAAAGCACGGCGCTGCAGGCGATCACCGGGATCACCGCACCGACGTCGGGCCGCGTGACGGTGGCCGGCATCGACGTCGCCGACCTGGAGCCGGCCGCATGGTGGCGGCAGTTGTCCTGGCTGCCGCAACGCCCGGCGCTCGTCCCGGGCACGGTGCGGGACAATCTGATGCTGTTCGGCGAGCTGGACGACCTGGAGACGGCTTGCGCGGCTTCGGGTTTCGATGCGGTGTTGGCCGACCTGCCGGAGGGGCTGGGTACCGTGCTGGGCCGCGGCGGTGTCGGCCTTTCGCTGGGGCAGCGGCAACGGCTCGGCCTCGCCCGGGCGCTCGGGTCGGCCGCGCCGGTGCTGTTGCTCGACGAGCCCACCGCGCACCTGGACGCCCGCGCCGAGCGACGCGTGCTGCGGGCCATCGTGGAGCGTGCCCGCGCCGGTGCGACCGTCGTGGTCGTCGGGCACCGCGAGCCGGTGCTGGCCATCGGTGACCGGGTGGTGGAGGTGGCCGCCGACAGTGGGGCGCGTTATGCCGCAGTCTGATCCGCTCCGGGCGGCCGCGCCGCTGCTGCGCCCGAGGCTCGCCCGCATCGTGGCGGCGATCGCGCTGGGCGTGCTGTCGCTGGGCAGCGCGCTGGCGCTGGCCGGTGTCTCGGCCTGGCTGATCACGCGGGCCTGGCAGATGCCGCCGGTGCTGGACCTCTCGGTCGCGGCCGTCGCGGTGCGCGCGTTCGCCATCTCGCGGGCCGTGTTGCACTACTGCGAGCGTTTGGTCACCCACGACGCCGCGCTGCGGGCCGCCGGCACCGCCCGGGCGCGGATCTACGATCGGCTGGCCCGCGGGCCCGCGGCGGCCGCGGTCCGACTGCACAGCGGCGAGCTGGTGGCACGCGTGGGCTCCGACGTCGACGAACTGGCCAACGTGCTGGTGCGTGCCGTGGTGCCGATCGGGGTCGCCGCAGTGCTGGGGCTGGCGGCGACCGCCGTGGTGGCGGCCATCTCGCCGCAGGCGGGGGCGGTCCTGGCGATCTGCCTGCTGCTTACCGGCTTCGTCGCGCCGCGGTTTGCGGCCAGGGCCGCGGCCCGGCAGGAAAGCGTTGCCCGGCAGCATCATTCCGAGCGGGACACCTCGGCGATGGTCGCCCTCGAGCACGCGCCCGAGCTTCGCGTGGCCGGCGTGCTCCCCCGCGTCATCGCCGAATCCCAACGCCGTCAACGGGCGTGGGGCGCCGCGCTCGATGCCGCGGCCAGGCCGGCCGCCTTCGCCGAGGCCGTGCCCACCGCCGCGATCGGGGTCAGCGTGCTCGGCGCCGTGGTGGCCGGCATCGGGTTGGCGCCGTCGGTCGCGCCCACCACCCTGGCCGTCCTGATGTTGTTGCCGCTCTCCGCCTTCGAGGCGATGACACCGTTGCCGGCCGCCGCGGTCCAGCTGACGCGGTCGCGCATCGCCGCGCGCCGGCTGCTCGACCTGACGGCGACCGATCACGCGCAACCCGAAAACCCCACGGCGGCGGCCCCGCCCGAGCCGATCGCAGTATTGTCGGCCGACATTCACTCCGGCCACACCGAGGCCACCCGCTCGAACCGCATCACACTCGACCTGCCCCCGGGTGCCCGGCTGGCCGTTACCGGCGCCAGCGGCTCCGGCAAGACCACGCTGTTGATGACGCTCGCCGGGCTGCTCCCCCCGCTGCCGGGACGGGTGACGCTCGGCGGCACCGACCTCATAGAGTTCGAGGAAGGGGAATTACGGCGCGCGGTCGGCTTTTTCGCTGAGGACGCGCACGTGTTCGCCACCACCGTCCGAGACAACCTGCTGGTCGCCCGGGGCGACTGCCGGGACGACGAACTGGCGGCCGCCCTGGATGCGGTCGGGCTTGGCGCGTGGCTCGCGGGTCTGCCCGACGGCCTGTCGACGGTGCTGACCGGTGGGGCGCAGGCGCTTTCGGGCGGTCAGCGCAGGCGGCTGCTGCTGGCGCGCGCCGTGCTCTCACCCGCCCGGATTCTGTTGCTCGACGAGCCCACCGAGCACCTGGACGCGGCCGACGCCCAATCGATCCTGCGTGACCTGCTCGGACCGGATTCTGAGCTGGTGGCCGCCGGCCGCACCGTGGTGGTGGCCACCCACCACCTACCCGACGGCATCGGGTGTGGCGAACTGCGCGTGGACGCCCTCAGAGATGTCGCCGGCGCGGCATGAACTCCAGCGACAGTAAGACGATCAACAGCGTGACGATCTGGGTCATCGACACCAGGGCGTAGCGCCGGGCGTCGAGCGCGTGGAACTTACGCACGTACCGGTAGAGCGACTCCAGCGCGATCAATGGGTCGAGGACGTGGATCAGCCGATAGAAAACGCGCTGGGCGCGGCTGCGGTTCTTCTCGTCGAAGATCTCCGGGAACGCCGCGAAGGCAAGAGAAAGCCGTTGTGCGCCAATCTCTTTGCCGGCCATGATCATGTCGATGCTGAGCCGCTCGTCGATGCCGTTGGGGGCCCCGCGCCTGCGCCACGGCACGTCGAGGGTGATGTCGCTGCCGCCGCCGGCCGTCGCATACCGGTGGAAGCCCTGCACGGTGCCCGAGGCGTCCCGGGCGAGGATCAGCTGGATGCCGGGGAAGCGTCCCTCCAGCACGCCGTCGAGGTTCATGTGGAACCCGCGTTCGGTGTGTGCCGCCTTGCTCGACGCCCGCACCACCTCGGTCAGCTCGGCCAGTTGCTCACTGGTGAGCTCCTGTTCGGAGACGATCTCGGTGGTGATGCCGCAGTTGTGCGAGCGTTTCACCGCCTGGCGCAGGTTGCGGAACTTGCGGCCCACCGTGTCGAAAGTGGCTACGTCGACGACCACGTCGCGACCGATCGGCACGGCGCGCAACGACTGTCCGAGCAGCGCGGCGTCGCTCCACAATCCGAGCCTCCGCTCGCTGCAACCCACGACCGCGATCCGCCATCCGTGGGCGTGGCACATGGCGGCGAAGTCGGCGACCAGTTCGGGGAATCGGGTCTCGTCGCCGATCGGGTCGCCGCCGACCACCGCGATGCCCAGGCGCGTCCGGTAGGCCAGCGCCGCGCCCCCGTCGGCGGTGAAGTGGTAGCTCTTGCCGGTCTGCATCGCAAACGGCGCCAGCGGGTCGTCTTTGGTGGCCTGGATCAACCCCCAGATCCGGGGCAGATCCCCGGGACGCGGGTGCGACGCCGTCGGCCACATCAGGATCACGCCGGAACCGGCGATCACCAGGTCGCCGAGCAGATCGAAGGACAGCACGTGCAGCCCCAGGCCGGCCAGCACGAACCCGGCGGCCGCGGCGGCGTGCAGGGCCGTCACGGGACGGCCCAGGAAGATGCCGCGCGCGATCCACGCCACCGCCACCAGCACCGTCAGCGACCAGGCCAGCCGATCCGTGTAGTGCCACGCGGGCTGGTGATGGTGGCGAACGAGGATCTCGGCCAACCAGCAGGTGGCACTCAACAGCGCCAGGGCCCCGATCAGCCGGGCGGCCCGCGAATCGACCGAGACGACCACGCGTTCCCGCCCGCGAGCCTTCGCTGAGGCGTCGACCAACGGCCCGCTCACACTCACCTCCCGATGCGCTGTCATTCCAGCTGGGCGGCTGTCTGCCGCCACTGCACCGAATACCCGGCTGCTATGAACTTACGCCCGGTCCGGGCCCTGACGGGCCCAAATCATGGCGATGTCCTGCGGGTATTCACCCGGTCTATCGGCGGGTGGGCGGAAAGTATTTCAGCACCCCTTCTTGCACCACCGTGGCGAGCAGCTGCCCGGAGCGGTCGAAGAAATGGCCGGTGCCGAGCCCGCGCGAATCCGCGGCCACCGGCGACGATGTCGCATACAACACCCAGTCGTCGAAGTTGACCTGCCGGTGAAACCACACCGAATGGTTGGCGGAGGCGGCGAAGATACGGTCGAACCCCCAGGACAGCCCATGCCTGGTGATCACCGAGTCCAGCACCGTGGTGTCCGAGGAGTACACCATGGTCGCGGTGTGCAGGACCGGGTCGTCCGGCAGTTTGCCGCCGGCCTTCATCCAGACCCGGTTGTGCGGCAGCCGATCGCCCTTCTGCCGCATCACCCACGCCGGGTCGTTGGTGTAGCGCCACTCGATCGGCTGCAGGGCGTTGACGAAGTGCGGAACGGTTTCCTCGTAGCCGCGCAGCAGCTCGCTGATCGGCGGCTGCGTTTCGGGCTCGCCGACCTGCGGCGGGTCCACACCGTGCTCGAGGCCCGGGCCGCCGGACATGTAGGAGATCATCGCGGAGGACAGCAGCACGCCGTCCTGCACGGCGTCCACGCGCCGATTGGCGAAGCGCCGCTCGTCGCGCAGCCGCGTGACGTGGAATTCGATGTCCTTGGCGGTGTCGCCCCCGTTGACGAAGTGCACGGACAGCGCGCTGGGCGGCAGGTCCCCCCGGACCAGGGTGCGGCTGCTCGCGACGAACGACTGGGCCATCAGCTGGCCCCCGAACGTGCGCATCGGGTTCTTGGTGGGATGAGACCCGACGAAACGGTCGTCGGCGACCCGGGTGAGGTCGAGGGTCGCAAGCAGTTCCTTGAAATCGGAATCGGTGCTGATCGCGGCCTCTCCTTGGCTCGATGGCCCGCCCGGACGGGCTAGCTTCATCGCCCGGCTTTTCCTCAGTCCGCTAGGCGGACCGCATCGTCGTCGGGCTGGCTTCATTGCCCGACTCCTCCTCAGTCCGCTAGGCGGACCGCATCGTCGTCGGGCTGGCTTCATTGCCCGACTCCTCCTCGGTCCGCTACGCGGACCGCATCGTCGTCGGGCTAGACGTCGTCCTCCCCGATGCGGTGCACATGGATGAGGTTTGTCGACCCTACTGTGCCAGGTGGCGCGCCGGCCACGATCACCACCAGGTCACCGCGCTTGTAGCGACCCAGTTCCAGCAGTGACTTGTCGACCTGACGGATCATGCCGTCGGTGGACGTCATCATCGGGACGATGAACGTCTCGGTGCCCCAGGTCATGGCGAGTTGGCTGCGGACCTCGGGCCACGCCGTGAACGCAAGCAGCGGCAGCGGGGTGTGCAGGCGCGCCAGCCGCTTGACGGTGTCGCCGGACTGGGTGAAGGCAACCAGCGCCTTGGCGTCCAGGCGCTCGCCGATGTCGCGGGCGGCGTAGGAGATCACCCCGCGCTTGGTGCGCGGCACGTGCGTCAGCGGCGGGGCGGCGGTGGAGTTGTCCTCGACGGCGCAGATGATCCGCGCCATGGTCCGCACGGCCGCCAGCGGGTACTTTCCCACCGACGTCTCGCCAGACAGCATCACCGCGTCGGCGCCGTCGAGCACGGCGTTGGCGACGTCGGAGGCCTCGGCGCGCGTCGGCCGGGAGTTCTCGATCATGGAGTCGAGCATCTGGGTCGCCACGATGACGGGTTTGGCGTTCTCCCGGGCCATCTGGATGGCCCGCTTCTGCACCAGCGGCACCTCTTCCAGCGGCAGCTCGACGCCGAGGTCACCGCGGGCCACCATGATGGCGTCGAAGGCCAGCACGATCGCTTCCAGATTGTCGACGGCTTCCGGCTTTTCCAGCTTGGCGATCACCGGCACCCGCCGCCCGACCCGGTCCATCACCTCGTGCACCAGCTCGACGTCGGACGGCGAGCGCACGAAGGACAGAGCGACAAGGTCCACACCGAGATCCAATGCGAACGTGAGATCCTCGATGTCCTTCTCCGACAAGGCCGGAGCGGTCACATTCATCCCCGGCAGTGACATGCCCTTGTTGTTGCTGACCGGGCCACCCTCGGTGACGGTGCAGATCACGTCGTCGCCATCGATGCCTGCAACGACCAGTCCGATGTTGCCGTCGTCGACCAGCACCCGGTCACCGACCGCGGCGTCCGCCGCCAGCCTCTTGTAGGTGGTCGACACGCGGTCGTGGGTGCCCTCGCAGTCCGCGACGGTGATGCACACGGTTTCGCCGTCGGCCCAATACGTGGACCCGGTGGCGAAACGGCCCAGCCGGATCTTCGGCCCCTGGAGGTCGGCGAGCACACCGACCGCGCGGCCGGTGGTGTCGGAAGCGGCCCGCACCCGCTCGTAGGCGGCCTTGTGGTCGGAGTAGTCGCCGTGGCTGAAGTTCAAGCGGGCGACGTCCATTCCCGCCTCGACCAGCGCCAGAATCAGCTCGTCCGAATTTGTCGCAGGGCCAAGGGTGCAGACGATCTTTCCGCGTCTACTCACGCCGACCCAGCATAGTCGCGTGGGCCCCCCACGGTCCGACTTAACGGGTTGTCGCGCCGCGAGCGGCTACCCACTCTGAATCGCCGGAAACAGCGGGAAGCCGGGCAGGTTACGCACCACCGTCCACGCGATGACGGCCAGCACCATGGTCAGCCAGGCCGCCGTCGACAGCGCGGCTTTGCCGCGGCCACGGCGAACCAGTAACCATCCGGCCAGCATCGGGATGCCGACCAGCAGGAAAACATTGTCGTTGACGGCGGCGGCCAGGTGGCCGTGCAACAGGTCGTGGGTCATCCGCAGGCCCCCGCAGAACGGGCAGTTCCACCCGGTGAGCCACTTGAAGGGGCATTGCGGATACAACGAATTCGTGTTGTGCGGGTCGACCAGCCCGACGTAGCCCAACGCGCCGCCGAGCAGTGCGGCGGTGCCGGCGGCGACGTAACGGCCCGGGCCGTGACGCCGTTCCACCGCTTGGCCGGCGGAATGCGGTTGCGTCACGTTCTCAGCATGCCAGACCGAGCCGGCCGCTAGCGGTTCGACGGCCGATTCCTTCGCAGCCTCCAGCGGCTGCGTGGCGTCGTGTACGGCTCGGCGGCCGAGGCCGGTTCGGCCGAGTCCTGTGCCGGCTTTGGCTCGGGTTCGGCGGCTTCGGGTTCCTCGGCTTCGGGCTCTTCGGCTTCGGGCTCTTCGGCTTCGGGCTCTTCCGCCTCTTCGGCGTCTTCGGCTTCGGCCTCTTCGGCTTCGGCGTCTTCGGCTTCGGGCTCTTCCGCCTCTTCGGGTTCTTCTTCGTCGGCCTCTTCGGCCTCTTCGGCTTGGGGCTCTTCTTCGTCGACCTCTTCGGTTTCGGCCTCGGGCTTTTCGGCTTCGGCTTCCCCGGGCTCCGCCGCCTCGGCACTGACCGTCTCGGCCTCTGCGGTTTCCGGCTCGTCGGCTTCTTCGGCTGCGTCGGCCTTGTCCGTTTCCGCGGCGTCGGCGGATTCGGTGCCCGCCGCGCCCGCCGCCGTCGACGACCCGGCGGCGACGGCCGCAAGCTCGTCCGCCGGCTCCTCTGCCGCCGATTCCTCGGCCTCCTTGCCGCGCAGGCTCTCGGGCGCCTCCCGTCCCTTCGGCGCCACCATGATGTACACCACGGCCCCGATGAACACGAAAGTCGATGTGAACGAATTGATCCGGATGCCCGCGATATGGGTGGCGGTGTCGTCGCGGAGCAGCTCGACGCCGAACCGCCCGATGCAGTAGCTGGCCACATACAGCGCGAACAGTCGCCCGTGGCCCAGCGCGAATCGCCGGTCCGCGTAGATCAAGATGGCGAAAACCAGGACGTTCCAAATCAATTCGTACAGAAAGGTCGGCTGCACGACGAGTGCCACCTGACCCGTCGAGACACCGTCCAGCGAATGCGGGTCGACGTATCCCGATGGGTCGCGGCGGTAGAAGATCTCCAGACCCCACGGCAGGGTGGTTTCGCGGCCGTAGAGCTCCTGGTTGAAATAGTTGCCCAGCCGGCCGATGGCCTGCGCCAGGACGAGTCCCGGGGCCACCGCGTCGGCGAAGGCGGGCAGCGGAATGCCGTGCCGCCGGCACCCGATCCACCCGCCCACACAGCCGAGCGCCACCGCGCCCCAGATGCCCAGCCCGCCGCAGGGTGTCTGGCACCTCGGGCCCCTGCCAATTCGCGCGTACGCGCTGTTCATCATCACCGGGATCGTGGTGGCGCTGTTGATCGGCGACCGCCGCTGGGAGGCCCGCGGCGGACAGCGCGGCGTCATCTATGACATCGCGTTGTGGGTGGTGCCGTTCGGGCTGGTGGGCGGGCGCCGATCAACAGCGCCACCACGATCCCGGTGATGATGAACAGCGCGTACGCGCGAATTGGCAGGGGCCCGAGTTGCCAGACACCCCGCGGCGGCTCCG
>NZ_LZJA01000121.1:0-551 GCF_001666785.1 Mycobacterium sp. E3305
TACGACCGCTACATGAAGTACCTGACCGGTTGCGCGAGGCTGTTCCGCCAGGGTTACACCGACGTCGACCAGTTCACGCTGGAAAAGTAGCGGAACGACCCCCAGCTCCTCGCCGCCTACTTCACGAGCGTGAACTGGCCCACATTGCTGATGCCCTTGCGGAAGAAGTCCTCGCAGCCGGTCAGGTACTTCATGTAGCGGTCGTAGACCTCTTGCGACTGGATGGCGATGGCCGCGTCCTTGTTGGCCGCCAGGTTTGCCGCCCACAAATTGAGAGTCCGCTCGTAGTGCTCACCCAGTAATTGCACCCGGGTCAGCTCGAAGCCGGCCGTTACGGCGTACTCCCCGACGGTCTGCGGGGTCGGGAGCCAGCCCCCCGGGAAGATCTCGGTGAGGATGAACTGCGAGAAGTGCACGATCTCGTGCGTCAGCGTCATGCCCCGCGCCCTGGCCTCCTTGAAGGAGGGGCGAACGATGGTGTGCAGCAACATGATTCCGTCGGACGGCAGCACCTGGTAGGCCATCTTGAAGAAGCGGCCGTAGCGCTGGCG
>NZ_LZJA01000122.1:0-42917 GCF_001666785.1 Mycobacterium sp. E3305
CGGCTGAACCGGGCGACGGCTTGGTGCCGTCCGGCCATGACGATCACGCGAACACCGTCTGTTTCGAGGCGCGTCCGGCGCCGGTGGCGGCGGGGGCGCGTCCGGGGCCCCGGCGGGCGCCATGTTGGGGTCGAAGCCCGTCGGCTCCGCGGTGGCGGTCGCCGAAGGGATGGTCACGAGGGTGCCCGTGACCGCGGCAAGAACGAGCGTCTTACGGACGTTCTTCAATATCTTTCCTTTCGCGGTGCGCGCGCGCCAAAGCAAGCCCACGGGGGTGGGCTGACGGTTTTGGTTGGTGCGGAAACCTGCTTCGGAACGTGCCGGCTTGTCCTGGCACGACAGCGGTGGGCTCGATTCGCCCGGCGGAGTGTTACCGCCGGCCACGGACGCGACTTCGCCGTCCGCGGCCCCGGACGCCCCACCGCCGGCACCCGCGGGCTTCGACCCGAACCTGCCGCCGCCTCCCGGCCCGGAAGCCCCGCCGCCTCCGCCGGTGCGGGCGTACAGCGTGAACTGGGACGCCATCGCGCAGTGTGAGTCGGGTGGCAACTGGGGAATCAGCACCGGCAACGGCTTCTCCGGCGGCCTGCAGTTCACCCCGAGCACCTGGCGCGCCAACGGCGGGTCGGGCTCTCCCGCCGGCGCGAGCCGCGAGGAGCAGATCCGGGTGGCCGAGAACGTGCTGCACTCGCAGGGCATCGGCGCCTGGCCGGTCTGCGGACGCCGCGGCTGACCATCGCACTAATAAGTAATGCCGGGCCTTGGGCCCGGCATTACTTATCTGCGGGTCCGGTAGCGTCGGGCGCGTGACCGCAACGCCGCGCGAATTCGACATCGTGTTGTACGGGGCGACCGGCTTCGTCGGGAAGTTGACCGCCGAATACCTGGCACGGTCGGGTCCGGGCACGCGGGTGGCGCTGGCCGGCAGGTCGACCGAGCGGCTGCGGGCCGTCCGCGACACACTGGGCGAGTCCGCCCAGTCCTGGCCGCTGATCGCCGCCGACGCGTCGTCGCCGTCGACGCTGAACGAGATGGCGGCCCGCACCCAGGTCGTCATCACCACGGTCGGCCCCTACACCCGCTACGGGCTTCCGCTGGTGGCCGCGTGCGCCGCGGCGGGCACCGATTACGCCGACCTGACCGGCGAACCGCCGTTCATCCGCAACAGCATCGACTCCTACCACAAGCAGGCCGCCGACACCGGCGCCCGCATCGTGCACGCGTGCGGATTCGATTCCGTTCCGTCGGATCTCACGGTGTATGCGCTGTATCTCGCGGCGCGCGACGACGGCGCGGGCGAGCTTGCCGAGACCGATTTCGTCGTGCGTTCGCTGTCCGGCGGACTGTCCGGCGGCACCATCGCCTCGCTCCTGGAAGTTCTCGACGCCGCCTCCGGGGATCCCGACATCCGGCGCCAGCTGGCCGACCCCTACACGCTGAGCGGCGATCGCGCCGCCGAACCGGAGTTGGGCCGCCAGCCCGATCTGCCCTGGCGTCGTGGCCGCGAGATCGCGCCCGAACTGGCCGGCGTGTGGACCGGCGGATTCATGATGGCGCCGGCCAACACGCGAATCGTCAGGCGCAGCAACGCGTTACTGGACTGGGCCTACGGCCGGCGGTTCCGTTATACCGAGAGCATGAGCTTGGGATCATCGCCCCTGGCGCCGGTGGGATCCGCCGTCTTGAGCGGCGTGGGCAACGCGAGCATGGAGTTGGGCAGCCGCTATTTCAAGTTGCTGCCGCGCCGGCTGGTGGAGCGCGTCATCCCGAAGCCCGGCACCGGGCCCAGCGCGGCGGTCCGCGAGCGCGGCTACTACCGCGTCGAGACCTACACCACCACAACCACCGGCGCGCGATACGTGGCGCGCATGGAGCAGCGCGGAGACCCCGGCTACAAGGCGACCTCCGTGCTGCTGGGGGAGTGCGGCCTTGCGCTCGCGTTCGACCGTGACAAGCTCACCGACCTGCGCGGCGTCCTCACTCCCGCGGCCGCCATGGGCGACGCGCTGCTGGCCAGGTTCCCCGCCGCCGGTGTGACACTGCACGTCGACCGACTGCCATAGTGAGCTGCCTCACCGGCGATTCAGGCACTTACATCGGGGTGAACGGCGCTCCCTAGAATTGACGGGTGACCGCCAGCCGCAGCCCCGCCACCGACCTGCCGAAGTCGTGGGATCCCGCTGCGGCCGAAGGCGCTATCTACCAGAAGTGGCTCGATGCGGGCTACTTCGAGGCCGACCCGACCAGTGCCAAACCCGGGTACTCCATTGTGCTGCCGCCGCCGAACGTCACCGGCAGCCTGCACATGGGTCACGCGCTGGAACACACCATGATGGACGCCCTCACGCGCCGCAAGCGCATGCAGGGATATGAGGTGTTGTGGCAGCCGGGCATGGACCACGCGGGCATCGCTACCCAGAGTGTGGTCGAAAAGCAGCTCGCGGTCGACGGCAAGACCAAGGAGGACTTCGGCCGGGAGCTGTTCGTCGAGAAGGTGTGGGACTGGAAGCGCGAGTCCGGGGGCGCCATCGGCGGCCAGATGCGCCGGCTCGGCGACGGGGTGGCGTGGAGCCGCGACCGGTTCACCATGGACGAGGGCCTGTCACGGGCGGTGCGCACCATCTTCAAGCGGCTCTACGACGCGGGGCTGATCTATCAGGCCGAGCGGCTGGTGAACTGGTCCCCGGTGCTCGAGACGGCGATCTCCGACCTCGAGGTCAACTACCTTGACGTCGAAGGCGAGCTGGTGTCGTTCCGCTACGGCTCGCTCGACGACTCGCAACCTCACATCGTGGTCGCCACCACGCGGGTCGAGACGATGCTCGGCGACACCGCGATCGCGGTCCACCCCGACGACGCGCGCTACCGCGACCTCGTCGGCACCACGTTGCCGCATCCCTTCCTGGACCGGCAGCTGCTGATCGTGGCCGACGAGCACGTCGACCCGGAATTCGGCACGGGCGCAGTCAAAGTCACGCCGGCGCATGATCCGAATGACTTCGAGATCGGGTTGCGGCACCAACTGCCGATGATCTCGATCATGGACACCAAGGGCCGGATCGCCGACACGGGAACGCAATTCGACGGCATGGACCGCTTCGAGGCCAGGGTCGCGGTGCGCGAGGCGCTGGCCGCCCAGGGCCGCGTCGTCGAGGAGAAGCGCCCCTACCTGCACAGCGTCGGGCACTCCGAGCGCAGCGGCGAGCCGATCGAGCCGCGGCTGTCGCTGCAATGGTGGGTGCGGGTGGAATCGCTGGCCAAGGCCGCCGGTGACGCGGTTCGCAACGGCGACACCGTGATTCACCCCGCCAGCCTGGAGCCGCGCTGGTTCGCGTGGGTCGATGACATGCACGACTGGTGCATCTCGCGGCAGCTGTGGTGGGGCCATCGCATCCCGATCTGGTACGGGCCCAACGGGGAACAGGTGTGTGTGGGGCCCGACGAGACGCCGCCGGAGGGTTGGGAGCAGGACCCCGACGTGCTGGACACCTGGTTCTCGTCGGCGCTATGGCCATTTTCCACACTGGGCTGGCCGGAGAAGACCCCGGAACTGGAAAAGTTCTACCCGACAAGCGTTTTGGTCACCGGATACGACATCTTGTTCTTTTGGGTGGCGCGGATGATGATGTTCGGCACGTTCGTGGGGGGCGACGACGCCATCACCCTGGACGGCCGGCGCGGCCCGCAGGTGCCGTTCACCGACGTGTTCCTGCACGGGCTGATCCGCGACGAATTCGGCCGCAAGATGAGCAAATCCAAGGGCAATGTCATCGACCCGCTGGACTGGGTGGACATGTTCGGGGCGGACGCGCTGAGGTTCACGCTCGCCCGCGGCGCCAGCCCCGGCGGCGACCTGGCCGTCGGCGAGGACGCCGTGCGCGCGTCGCGCAATTTCTGCACCAAGCTTTTCAACGCCACTCGTTACGCGCTGCTGAACGGGGCCCAGCTCGCGCCGCTTCCGGCGCAGAACGAGCTGACCGATGCCGACCGCTGGATCCTGGGACGGCTGGAAGAGGTTCGCGCCGAGGTGGATTCGGCGCTCGACGGTTACGAGTTCAGCCGCGCCTGCGAGGCGCTGTACCACTTCGCGTGGGACGAATTCTGCGACTGGTACGTCGAATTGGCCAAGACGCAGCTGGCCGAGGGGGGCGCGCACACCACCGCCGTCCTCGCCGCCGTGCTGGACACCCTGCTGCGCCTGCTGCACCCCGTGATCCCATTCCTCACCGAGGCGCTGTGGCAGGCGCTGACCGACCAGGAGTCGCTGGTGATCGCCGACTGGCCACAGTCGTCGGGTATCGAGCTGGATCCCGTTGCCGCGCAACGGATCAGCGACATGCAGCGGCTGGTCACCGAGGTCCGCCGGTTCCGCAGCGACCAAGGCCTGGCCGACCGGCAGAAAGTGCCGGCGCGGCTGGGCGGGGTGGACGGCGCGGATCTGAGCGCCCAGGTGGCCGCGGTGACATCGCTGGCCTGGCTCACCGCGCCGGGCGACGATTTCGAGCCGTCGGTGTCTCTGGAGGTGCGGCTCGGGCCCAACATGGACAACACGGTCGTCGTCGAACTCGACACCTCGGGCACCATCGACGTCGCCGCGGAACGCCGCCGCCTGGAGAAAGATCTCGCCGCGGCGCAGAAGGAATTGGCCTCGACCACCGCCAAATTGGCCAACGAGGACTTCCTGGCCAAGGCCCCGCCGAACGTCGTCGGCAAGATCCGGGACCGCCAACGCGTGGCCCAGGACGAAACCGACCGGATCACCGCGCGGCTGGCCGGGTTGCAGTGAGCGAGCCCTCCGACTGGTCCGAGCCCGGCCGCGAAGATCACGGCGCCACCAGCCTGGCCCCGACCCCCGACGAGATCGCCTCCCTGCTCCAGGTCGAACACCTGCTGGACCAACGCTGGCCGGAGACGAAGATCGAGCCGAGCCTGACCCGGATCAGCGCACTGATGGACCTGCTGGGCTCGCCGCAACTGGCCTATCCCTCGATCCACATCGCCGGCACCAACGGCAAGACCTCGGTCGCGCGCATGGTCGACGCGCTGGTGACCGCGCTGCACCGGCGTACCGGGCGAACCACCAGCCCGCACCTGCAATCGGCGGTGGAGCGCATCGCGATCGACGGGCGCCCGATCACCCCCGCGCAGTACGTCGCGACGTACCGGGAGATCGAGCCCTTCGTGCAGATGATCGACGCGAAGTCGCAGGCCGCGGGCGGACCGGCGATGAGCAAGTTCGAGGTGTTGACCGCGATGGCGTTCGCTGCGTTCGCCGACGCACCCGTCGACGTCGCGGTCATCGAGGTCGGCATGGGCGGGCGGTGGGACGCCACCAACGTCGTCAACGCCCCGGTGGCGGTCATCACCCCGGTCGGCATCGACCACGTCGAGTACCTCGGAAACGACCTCGCCGGTATCGCCGGCGAGAAGGCCGGGATCATCACCAAAGCACCTGACGGCGCGCCGGACACCGTCGCCGTCATCGCGCGCCAGGCCCCCGAGGCGATGGAGGTGCTGCTGGCCCAGACGGTGCGCGCCGACGCCGCGGTGGCCCGCGAGGATTCGGAGTTCGCGGTCTTGAGCCGTCAGGTCGCGATCGGCGGCCAGGTGCTGGAACTGCAGGGCCTCGGCGGGGTGTACTCCGACCTGTACCTGCCGCTGCACGGCGAACACCAGGCGCACAACGCGGCGGTGGCGCTCGCGGCGGTGGAGGCCTTCTTCGGCGCCGGCGCTCAGCGGCAGCTCGACGTCGAGGCGGTGCGGGCCGGCTTCGCCGCCGTCACCAGCCCCGGCCGGCTGGAGCGCATGCGCAGCGCGCCCACCGTGTTCATCGACGCCGCGCACAACCCGGCCGGCGCGGCCGCGCTGGCGCAGACCCTGAGCGAGGAATTCGACTTCCGCTACCTGGTCGGTGTGCTCAGCGTGCTGGCCGACAAGGACGTCGACGGCATCCTTGGCGCGCTCGAACCGGTGTTGGACGCCGTCGTCGTCACCCACAACGGGTCCCCGCGGGCGCTGGACGTCGAGTCGCTGGCGCTGGCGGCCGGGGAGCGATTCGGCCCCGAACGGGTGGTTTCGGCCGAGAACCTGCGCGACGCCATCGACGCCGCGACCGCGCTGGTCGACGACGCGACGCTGGACGCCGACGCGGAGGCGTTCTCCGGCACCGGGATCGTCATTACCGGCTCGGTCGTCACCGCCGGGGCGGCGCGGACCCTCTTTGGCCGGGATCCGGAATGACCGATCCCGACCGGCCCGACCCCTGGAAGAGCTTCGGCGCGGTGATGGCCGCGACGCTCCTGCTGGAGGCGATCGTCGTATTGCTGGCGATTCCGGTGGTGGGCGCGGTGGGCGGCGGGCTGACCTCGGTGTCCCTGGGCTACCTGGTCAGCGTGGCCGGCCTGCTCATCGTGCTGGGCGGACTGCAGCGCAAACCGTGGGCGATCTGGGTCAACCTGGCCGCTCAGCTGCTCCTACTCGTCGGCTTCGCGGTGTACCCGGGCGTGGGCTTCGTCGGGGTGCTGTTCACCGGCTTGTGGGCGCTGATCGCGTATTTCCGGGCCGAGGTGCTGCGGCGTCAGCGGTAGGGCCGGGCGCGGTCGCCACCCGAGGAGATCGCCGCCCGGTTCTGTACGCTGTGCGCCGTGACCGAACGGACCCTCGTACTGATCAAGCCCGACGGCGTCGAGCGGCAGTTGATCGGGGAAATCCTCAGCCGGATCGAGCGCAAGGGCCTGACCATCGTCGCGCTGGAGCTTCGGCGCGTCGGCGAGGACCTGGCCGCCGCGCATTACGCCGAGCACGAAGGCAAGCCCTTCTTCGGATCCCTGCTGGAGTTCATCACCTCGGGGCCCGTGGTGGCCGCGATCGTCGAGGGACCGCGGGCGATCGCCGCGTTTCGGCAGCTCGCGGGCGGTACCGACCCGGTGGAGAAGGCCACCCCGGGGACGATCCGGGGCGACTTCGGGCTGGAGACGCAGTTCAACCTGGTGCACGGGTCCGATTCCACCGAGTCCGCGAAGCGCGAAATCGCACTCTGGTTTCCCGACGCCGGGGACCCCAGCTAACGCCGCCGCGCGGCCCCGCTCGGGACGCGTTTGCTCAGGGGCGGGTGGGCTCGCCGAGTGATGTGGGATACTGACGGAGGGTGAACGTCGCCGGACCGGTGTCGGACACCCGAATGAAGACTTAGACAAGCGCGATCATCGCGATCCCGCGTTGGTGCGCGGCATGTCAGGCCGTCATTCAGCACGGCGCCGAGTGCGTTCCCCGCGAACCGCTCGGGGCGAGACCATCACAAGTCCGGGAGAAGTCACCCGGGCCCATAGCGAAGCCCTCGCGTGGCCGCGTCGCAGGACGCGCCCGGGGGCTTGAGGAGAATACGTGGTAGACGGTGCACCATCCACAGAGTCATCCGAAGAGCCGACACGGCACGACGAACTGCCGGACCGCCTGAGAGTCCATTCGCTGGCACGGACGCTGGGAACCACCAGTAAGCGGGTGCTGGACGCGCTGAGCGCGCTCGACGGGCGGATTCGCAGCGCGCACTCCACGGTGGACCGCGAGGACGCGGTCCGCGTCCGCGACCTGCTGGCGGCCCAGCCCGATGCCGAGGCGGAAGCCGCCGACGCGGACGCGACCAGCGAAAACGCCGAGGAACCCGAATCCCGGCTGATGCTGGCGGCCCCTGAGAACGCCGCCGAGCGGCCGCATTACATGCCGTTGTTCGTCGCGCCGCAGCCGATGCAGGCCGACGAAGAGGACGGGAACGCCGACGACGACTCGGACTCCGACGATTCCGACGTCGACGACGAAGACGACGAGCAGACCGATCGACCGGCCAACCGGCGGCGGCGGCGTGGCCGTCGCGGTCGTGGCCGAGGCCGCGGTGAGCAGGGCGGTCCCGACGGCCAGGGCGAAGCCGGTGACGACGACGAACCGCAGCAGCGGGGCCAGAAGGCCGGCCGGGGCGACTCCTCCGACGCCGAGGACGACGAGGGCGACGACTCCGACGACTCCGACGACTCCGACACCGGCGACGACGGTTCGCCGGAGGGCGCCAGCCGCCGCCGCCGCAGGCGCCGGCGCCGCAAATCGGGCTCGAGCGACGACGGTGACGAAAACTCGTCGCCGGACGACCCGCCGAACACGGTGGTGCACGAGCGGGCGCCGCGCAACGGCAAGAACGACGGCGGCAACGGCTCGTCCAACGCCGAGATCAAGGGCATCGACGGCTCCACCCGGCTGGAGGCCAAGCGGCAACGGCGCCGGGACGGCCGCGACGCCGGACGGCGCCGCCCACCGGTCCTGACCGAGGCGGAGTTCCTGGCGCGCCGTGAGGCCGTCGAGCGGATCATGGTGGTGCGCGACCGGGTCCGCACCGAGCCGCCGCACCAGGGGGCGCGATACACCCAGATCGCGGTCCTCGAAGACGGCATCGTCGTCGAGCACTTCGTCACGTCGGCCGCGTCCGCCTCGTTGGTGGGCAACATCTACCTGGGGATCGTGCAGAACGTCCTGCCCTCGATGGAGGCCGCGTTCGTCGACATCGGCCGCGGCCGCAACGGCGTGCTCTACGCCGGCGAGGTCAACTGGGAAGCCGCGGGACTGGGCGGGTCGGACCGCAAGATCGAACAGGCGCTCAAACCGGGTGACTACGTCGTGGTCCAGGTCAGCAAGGACCCCGTCGGCCACAAGGGTGCCCGGCTGACCACACAGGTGTCGCTGGCCGGCCGGTATCTGGTCTACGTGCCGGGCGCGTCGTCGACCGGGATCAGCCGCAAACTGCCCGACACCGAACGCCAACGGCTCAAGGAGATCCTGCGCGAGGTGGTGCCGTCGGATGCCGGGGTGATCATCCGCACCGCGTCCGAGGGCGTCAAAGAGGACGACATCCGCAACGACGTCACCCGCCTGCAGGAGCGGTGGAAGCAGATCGAGGCCAAGGCCACCGAGATCACCGAGAAGGCCGCCGGCGCCGCCGTCGCGCTCTACGAAGAGCCGGACGTGTTGGTCAAGGTCATCCGCGACCTGTTCAACGAGGACTTCGCCGGCCTGATCGTCTCCGGTGACGAGGCGTGGACGACCATCACCGACTATGTGAATTCCGTTGCGCCCGATCTGGTTTCGAAGCTGAGCAAGTACGAGCCGCCCAGCGGCCCCGAAGGCCAGGCCGGTCCGGACGTGTTCGCCGTGCACCGTATCGACGAGCAACTCGCCAAGGCGATGGAGCGCAAGGTGTGGCTGCCCTCGGGTGGCACGCTGGTGATCGACCGGACCGAGGCCATGACGGTGGTCGACGTCAACACCGGCAAGTTCACCGGCTCCGGCGGCAACCTCGAGCAGACCGTGACCAAGAACAACCTGGAGGCGGCCGAGGAGATCGTCCGCCAATTGCGGCTGCGCGACATCGGCGGCATCGTGGTCATCGACTTCATCGACATGGTTCTCGAGTCCAACCGCGACCTGGTGTTGCGGCGGCTGACCGAGGCGCTGGCGCGCGACCGCACCCGCCATCAGGTCTCCGAGGTGACGTCGCTGGGCCTGGTCCAGCTGACCCGCAAGCGGCTGGGAACGGGGCTGATCGAGGCCTTCTCGACGTCCTGCACCCACTGCGGCGGCCGCGGGATCCTGCTGCACACCGACCCGGTGGACTCGGCTCCCTCGAACGGGCGCAAGTCCGAATCCGGTGGCCGCCGCGGCAGGCGCTCCAAGAAGAACCGCGCCGAAGAGCCGGTGGTGGCCAAGGTGCCGGCGCACGCCCCCGGCGAACACCCGATGTTCAAGGCGATGGCAGCCGGCGGCTCCACCCAGAACGGCCCCGACGACGAAGAACCCGACGAGTCCGCCGAGGAAGCGGCCAACGAGCCCGACGAGCAGCAGCAACGGGACGTGGCCGACGTCGAGGACACCGATCAGGGGGATTTCGAGGAGTCCGACGAAGACGCTGACGAAGACGCCGACGACGAGTCCGACGATGACCTCGACGAGGACGACGACGATGACCTCGACGACGAGGAAGACCTCGGTGACGATGACGACGACCTGGAAATGGACGACGACGACCTGGACGTCGAGGACGACTCCGATGACTCCGACGACGACGGGTCCGTCGACGCCGGACCGGGGTTCGGACGTCCGCGGCGGCGACGCGCGGCCGGTAGGCCGGCGGGACCGCCGATCCATGCGGACTGACCGGGCCGGTTTGACCCTTTAGCCGCTGGTCAAGTACCCTAGGACAGTTGTCGCCAGGCCGTTCGGACTTTGGCCGGCGACAGCGGGGCTCCCGGGCAGTCGGCGCGGACCCGCAACCCAGACCCACCACGCCCACGCCGGTGGCTCGCGCGCGAAGCGCCGAAGAACCGGCTGAGCAGAGGAAAGAAGGCAGGAGTAACGATGGCGACCTACGCAATCGTCAAGACGGGCGGCAAGCAGTACAAGGTCGCCGTCGGGGACGTGGTCAAGGTCGAGAAGCTCGACTCCGACCCGGGCGCTAACGTCTCGCTGCCCGTCACCCTGGTCGTGGACGGTGCGAAGGTCACCACCGACGCCGCGGCCCTGGCCAAGGTGGCGGTGACCGGCGAGGTGCTCGAGCACACCAAGGGCCCCAAGATCCGTATCCACAAGTTCAGGAACAAGACCGGCTACCACAAGCGTCAGGGACACCGTCAGCAGCTGACGGTCCTGAAGGTCACCGGGATCAAGTAGCGGGAGGCGACAGACATGGCACACAAGAAGGGCGCTTCCAGCTCGCGCAACGGCCGCGATTCCGCTGCTCAGCGGCTGGGCGTGAAGCGGTTCGGCGGCCAGATCGTCAAGGCGGGCGAGATCATCGTTCGCCAGCGTGGCACCAAGTTCCACCCCGGCGTGAACGTCGGGCGTGGCGGCGACGACACGTTGTTCGCCAAGGCGGCCGGCGCCGTCGAGTTCGGCGTCAAGCGCGGACGCAAAACCGTCAGCATCACGCCCCAGGTCTAGGCGCCGCGAGCCGGGGGCACCGCCCCCGTGCGGGGCAACGCTGCGGCGGCTTCAAGAGGTGTTTTCGCCCTGGCGTGACATTCGAAGGGCTGGTATTCGATGCCTCGATTTGTCGATCGGGTCGTCATTCACGCGCGCGCGGGTTCCGGCGGTAACGGCTGCGCGTCCGTCCACCGCGAGAAATTCAAGCCGCTGGGCGGTCCCGACGGCGGCAACGGCGGCCGCGGCGGAAGCATCGTCTTCGTCGTCGACCCGCAGGTCCACACCTTGCTGGACTTCCACTTCCATCCGCACGTCACCGCGCCGTCGGGAAAACAGGGGATGGGCAACAACCGCGACGGGGCGGCCGGTGCGGATCTGGAAGTCAAGGTGCCCGACGGCACCGTCGTGCTGGACGAAAACGGCCGCCTGCTAGCGGATCTGGTGGGGGCGGGCACCCGCTTCGAGGCCGCGGCCGGCGGCCGCGGTGGCCTGGGCAACGCGGCGCTCGCGTCACGCGCGCGCAAGGCCCCCGGCTTCGCGCTGCTCGGCGAGGAGGGTGAGACCCGGGACCTGACGCTGGAACTCAAGACCGTCGCCGACGCTGGTCTAATCGGGTTTCCCTCGGCCGGGAAATCGTCCTTGGTGTCGGCGATCTCGGCGGCCAAGCCCAAGATCGCCGACTACCCGTTCACCACGCTGGTGCCCAACCTCGGTGTGGTGTCGGCGGGCGAGCACACGTTCACCGTCGCCGACGTGCCGGGCCTGATTCCCGGCGCGTCGCAGGGCCGCGGCCTGGGCCTGGATTTCCTTCGGCACATCGAGCGCTGCGCCGTTCTGGTGCACGTCGTCGACTGCGCGACCGCGGAGCCCGGCCGCGACCCGATCTCCGACATCGACGCCCTGGAAGCCGAACTCGCCGCGTACAAGCCGACCCTGCAAGGGGATACGACGCTGGGTGACCTCGCCGAGCGGCCACGGGCGGTGGTGCTCAACAAGATCGACGTGCCCGAGGCGCGCGAGCTCGCCGAGTTCGTCCGCGATGAGATCGCCGAGCGCGGCTGGCCCGTCTTCCTGGTGTCGACGGTCTCCCGGGAAGGCCTGCAGCCGTTGATATTCGGGCTCTGGCGGATCATCTCGGAGTACAACGAGGCCCAGCCGGAGATCGTGCCGCGCCGGCCGGTCATCCGTCCGGTTCCGGTGGACGACAGCGGCTTCTCCGTCGAGCCGGACGGCGAGGGCGGCTTCGTGGTCACCGGTGCCCGGCCCCAGCGCTGGGTCCGGCAGACCAACTTCGACAACGACGAAGCCGTCGGCTATCTGGCCGACCGCCTGGCCCGGCTGGGTGTCGAGGAGGAACTGCTGCGGCTGGGCGCGCAACCCGGGTGCGCCGTGACCATCGGGGACATGACGTTCGACTGGGAGCCGCAAACGCCTGCGGGACAACACGTCGCGGTGTCGGGGCGGGGCACCGATGTGCGGCTGGAACGCAGCGAGCGCACGGGCGCCTCGGAGCGCAAGGCGGCCCGGCGGCAGCGTCGCGAGCGCGGTGACGAGTCGTGACCGCCGGTGACGACGCAGAGCGAAGCGATGAGGCGGGGCGCACCGTGACAGCTCAGCGTGAGGCCATCCGGACCGCGCGCAGCCTGGTGGTCAAGGTCGGGACCAACGCGCTGACCACCGAGTCCGGCGTGTTCGACGCCGGCCGGCTGGCCGGGCTGGCCGACGCCATCGAGTCGCGCATGAAGGCGGGCACCGACGTCGTCATCGTCTCGTCGGGCGCCATCGCCGCCGGCATCGAACCGCTCGGATTGGCCCGCCGCCCCAAGGATTTGGCGACCAAACAGGCGGCGGCCAGCGTCGGGCAGGTTGCGCTGGTGAACGCGTGGAGCGCGGCGTTCGCGCGCTATGGCCGCACGGTGGGACAGGTGCTGCTGACCGCTCACGACATCTCGATGCGGGCCCAGCACACCAACGCCCAGCGCACCCTGGACCGGTTGCGCGCCCTGCACGCGGTGGCCATCGTCAACGAGAACGACACGGTGGCCACCAACGAGATCCGGTTCGGCGACAACGATCGGCTGTCGGCGCTGGTGGCCCACCTCGTCGGTGCCGAAGCCCTGGTGCTGCTCTCCGACATCGACGGCCTCTACGACTCCGATCCCCGAAAAATCAAGGGTGCCAGGTTCATCGGGGAAGTCTCCGGGGCGGCGGATTTGTCCGGTGTGGTCGCCGGCCCGGGCAGCGACCTCGGGACCGGAGGAATGGTGTCGAAGATGTCGTCGGCATTGCTGGCCGCCGACGCCGGGGTGCCGGTCCTGCTGGCCGCGGCGTCCGACGCCGCCTCCGCGCTCACCGACGCATCGGTCGGCACGGTCTTCGCCGCACGGCCGGCCCGGATGTCGGCTCGCCGGTTCTGGGTGCGGTATGCCGCCGAGGCGGCCGGCGCGCTGATCCTCGACGACGGCGCGGTGCGCGCGGTGGTGGACCAGCGTCGGTCGCTGTTGGCCGCCGGTATCACCGCCGTGTCGGGCCGGTTCTACGCCGGGGACGTCGTCGAATTGCGCGGCCCGGACACGGCCATGGTGGCCCGGGGTGTGGTGGCCTATGACGCCACCGAACTGGCGACCATGATCGGCCGGTCGACCTCAGAGCTGCCGGGCGAACTCCGCCGGCCCGCGGTGCACGCCGATGACCTCGTGGCCGTATAGGGCGGCTAGCTGAACGGGTTGCTGTTGTCCTGCCAGGCGGCCGATTCGGGCCGCGGCCCGAACCGGCGGGCGTAGTCCTCGTGCATCTTGGCCTGCTTCTTGTTCTTGATCACATCGACCAGGTTCGGGTCGAGACCGTGCTGCGCCAGCCGGTGCCGGCGCCAAACCTTGTTCAGCGCAAGCGAGATCAGCAGGGCCCAGATGTAGAGCGGCGCCGTCATCTCAGAGTGCACATACAGCGACGCGGGCAGCAGCCAGAACGGTGCGAGAACGAACAGCGGCGGGATGGCCCAGCGAATCATGTGCCTGCGCACGGCTCCCGGGCCGGCCAGGTCGTTGGCCACCCAGGTGCGCATCGAGCTGGGTAGGCATCGACCGTACGAGTAGGTGATGCGTTGCCAGACGTTCGGTTTGGTGTCGGTCATGGTGGCTCCTAGTGCGGACGGGTCAGGACTGTAATGCGCCCGCTGCCAGGGCGGCCGTGTTGATGCGGGTAAGTACTTCGTGCAGGTGCCGAAGTTCGGTGATGTCGACGCCCAGGCGCTCGACCACGGCGGGTGGGATCTTGAGCGCACGGCGACGCAAGGCGGCGCCGCTCTCGGTGAGCTTCACCTCGGTGGAGCGCTCGTCGACCGCGCTTCGGGTACGGGTGATCAGGCCGAGCGCTTCCAGGCGCTTGAGCATCGGCGACAGGGTGGCGGAATCCATCTGCAATGTGGTCGCGATGTCCTTGACCGACAGCGGTTTCCGCCGTGCCCCTGCCGCCTTCTGGTGGTCCCAAAGGGTCAGCATCACCAGGTACTGGGGATGGGTCAGCCCCAACGGCTCCAATAGCGGCCGGTAGACCGCCAAAACGGCCCGGTTGGTCACGCTCAGCGCGAAACAGACCTGCTGTTCGAGGGAAAGCGGGTCGATCTCCGGTACGGCCAGCGATGCCATAATTGCATGGTAGGCGAATAGTTAGGGTATTAACTATATCGCGTTCGTCACACCCCGCGCATCAGCGATCCGAGGTCGGCTTGAGATACAGCGCACCCCAGACGATTTCGGCCAGCGTGGCGGCCAGTTCGCTGTCGTAATCGGCCGGCGAGGTCGGCAGATTCTGTTGGCACGCCCGCTCGACCATCCAAGTCAGCGCGCTGGCGGTGGTGGCCGCGGGTAACTCGGCCCGGATCGAGCCATCGGCCTGGCCGTCTTCGATGACCCGCGTCATCCGCCCGGTGACGGCGGTCAGCAGGTTGCGGTAGGTCGCCGCGACCAGCGGGTCGTAGCCGGCCATCTCGTTGAGGGCGACCAGTACCGGTTGGTGTCGCCGATAGCTGGCGATGATGCCGTCCATCGCGGCGCGGACGTCGCCGGGATCGTGCCGACCCGCCACGCTCCACCAGCGGTCGGCGCTGTCCGCGAGGTCGGCGAACACCTGGTTGGCCAGGCGGCGCAGCAGGTGGCCTTTGTCCTCGAAGTAGATGTAGAAGCTCGCGCGCGAGATACCGGCCGCACTCGACAGTCGGTCCACGCTGAGCTCGGTGAAGCTGGCGCCGTCGCGCATCAGTCGCTCGGTGGCGTCCAGCAACCGGCGCTCGATCTGTTCTCGCCGCTGCTGTCGCTCCTGCTCGCGGTTGGCCTGCGGCTTCCGGGTGACCGATGGCATTCCCCCAGCATAGAGCCATCTTGGACAACTTGACTAGACATGATGTCTAGGAATAGTGTCGCTGGAGTCTGTGACCGAGGTCATACGCAACGGAGGATCGCCATGACCGTGATGACCGGAACGTCGGGCAGCGAAAAGCCCGGCCGCCCCTACGACCCCATCGACCTGTCCTCCCGCGCGTTCTGGTCGACGACGGCGGCCGACCGCGAACGATCGTTCGCGGTGCTGCGGGCCGAGCGGCCGGTGAGCTGGCATCCGCCGGTCGAGGACGCGCTGATGCCCGATCCCGCGGATCCGGGCTACTGGGCGGTCACCCGGCGGGCCGACATCGCCACGGTCAGCCGCAACAACGAGGTGTTCCTTTCGGGCCAGGGCGTCATGTTCGAGAACATCCCGGTGGAACTCCTCGAAGCGTCGCAGTCGTTCCTCGCGATGGACCCGCCGCGGCACACGAAGCTGCGCAAGCTGGTCAGCGCCGCGTTCACCCCACGCCAGATCCGGCGCATCGAGGACTCGATCAGGGCGAACGCCAGGGCGATCGTCGAGGAGCTGCGCGCGGCCGGCAGCGGGGCGGACTTCGTCGAGCACTGCGCCAAGCAACTGCCGATCCGCACCTTGTCGGACATGGTGGGGATTCCGGAATCGGAGCGAGAGCGGGTGGCGCACGCCGCGGACGCGCTGGTGTCCTGGGCCGACCCGATTTACCTCGACGGTCGCCACCCCCTGGAGGTTCTGCTCGAAAATCAGGGGTACCTGCACCAGGTCGCCGGCGCGCTGGCGGCCGAGCGCCGCAATCATCCCGGCGACGATCTGTTCAGCGGCCTGGTGAACGCCGAGGTCGACGGCGACCGGCTGACCGACGCGGAGGTGGCGGCCTTCTTCGTGCTGCTTTCCGTGGCCGCCAACGACACCACCCGTCAGACCACCAGCCACGCGATGAAGGCGCTGACCGACTTCGGAGATCAAAGAGCCTGGTTGCTGGAGGATTTCGACAACCGGATAGGAACGGCCGTCGAGGAATTCGTCCGCTGGGCCAGTCCCGTGATGACCTTCCGGCGCACGGCGGCAACGGATTTCGAGCTGTGCGACCAGACGATCCGGGCGGGGGAGAAGGTGGTGATGTTCTATCCGTCCGGCAATTGGGACACCGAGGTGTTCGACCATCCGGAGCGATTGGATCTGAGCCGCAGTCCCAACCCGCACGTCGGGTTCGGCGGGGGAGGGCTGCACTTCTGCCTCGGTGCCCATGTGGCCCGCGCACAGCTGCGGGCCATCTTCGCGGAGCTGCTGCGCCAGCTGCCGGACATCCAGGCGGGCGATCCCGCCTACGTGGCGGGCAATTTCGTGCACGCCATTCGCAGCATGCCGTGCACGTTCTAAAGCATTGCGATCGGCGACAATTCGTCAACGAGCAACGTCAGCAGCTCGGAGCAGCCGCCGTCGACCTTGACGGTGGCCAGGTCGTCCCCGCGAGTAGGACCGCGGTTGACGATGGCGATCGGCGTGCCGAGCGCTGCCGCATGACGCACGAACCGGTAGCCCGAGAACACTGTTAGCGAGGAGCCGGCGACCAGCAGCGCGTCGGCTTCTTCCACCAGTGAATAGGCTTGGTCGACAACCGCTTTGGCCACGCTCTCACCGAAGTAGACGATGTCTGGTTTGAGCATGCCGCCGCAGCTCGGGCAGTCGAGGTAGTGGAACGACGTGGTGTCGGCGACGACGGCGTCGGCGTCGGGGGCTACGGCCAGACCGCCGCCCGCTCCGGCGCGTTCGACGAATCCCGGGTTGAGCGATTCGAGCTGATCGGCCAGCGCGGCGCGGCTCATGGTGTAGCCGCAGCCCAGGCAGACCACCCGCGCGTAGGTGCCGTGCAGGTTGACGACGTTGGTGCTGCCGGCCTTGGTGTGCAGCAGGTCGACGTTCTGGGTGATCACCCCGGTCACCACCGAAGCGCGCTCGAGGGCGGCCAACGCCCGGTGCCCGGCGTTGGGCAGCGTGTCGTCCATGTGTCGCCAGCCGACGTGGTTGCGCGCCCAGTAACGCTGCCGGAACGCCGGATCCGAGGTGAACTGGCGGATCGTCATGGGATTGCTGGGCGGCGAATCGGGTCCGCGGTAGTCGGGGATGCCGGAGTCGGTGGACAGGCCGGCGCCGGTCAGCACCGCGATCCGGCGACCGGTCAGCAACGCGACCAGCTCCGGCGATTCGGCGCGGCGGGTGGTCACCTGTTCGAGGGTACGGGGCGTCGAGCTCTGGACGTCTGCCTTCACAAGCGGTCACCGGGCGCAATGTGGTTGATTGTTGCCATGGCCACAGCCGCCGAGCATGCCGCGGGACAGCTCGCTTCGGTGCGTGATGACCCGATGGCGCGGCTCGCGCTGCTGCGGACCCTCTACGAGACACCGGCCGGCTGGGACGAGCGGCGTCTGCCCTACCGGCGCGCGGCGCTGGCGTTCATGCGCTGGGAGTTGCGTCGCGGAGTGCTGAACCCCACTGACGCCGCGGCGCCGGGCAGTCCCTGGTGGCGTGCGATCAACGACCGACTCTTGCGCGATACCGCCGAAGCGCGCGCCCACGTGCTCGGCCTGGGCGGCCCCACCACCTCGTCGAGCGTCGCCGACTCGGTGACGTTCATCCGCCGGCCGTCGGTGCGAACGTGGTACCGGGCCCACAACGCCATCATCGTCAGGGCCTACCTGGATAACCATGAGTTGGCCGAGGGCGAGTCGCGCGTCGAACGCTTCTTCATCAACCTGGTGCTGGTGCGGGTCCTCTTCGCGCACGCGTTGGTGGCCGCGCCGCGGTTGGCGCTGGGCTGGCTGTCACCGCTCGCACCCTTGTTGGGCGACCCGCGCCTGGCAGTCACCGGCATCTTCTTGCAGCTGTCGAGGGTGCTGCCGGACCGTTACCCGCTGCGGGAGGACCTGGACTGGTACGTCGGCCGGGAAAGCGGATTCGGTCGTGTTCTCGACCTCGGCGTCATCCGGCCACGACTTGACCAGCTGTACTCCTGGTCCGCGAGGGAATTGTCGATACCCGAGCTCGCGCCGCTGCTCCGCGACGGTGTGCCCGCCTACGCCTGGGACTGCAGCGACATGGGGCCTTGGGGCTCGTCTCCGGGGCTGACGACGCGCGCGACCCGCAGGCTGCTTCCGCCACCGAAATTCGTTGCCTGATCGCGCCGGGTGGCTCTCCCAGGGCGGGCCTTCGGGTCTGGCGCGCCTGACTAACCGAGGCAGTCGGCGGCCGTGGTGATCTCGGCCGACATGTTCTTCTCCATCATCTTGCACGCCGCCTCGGCAAGGTCGGTGTCGATGCCGGCCACGGCGTCCGTCGGGATGACGACGGGAAAGTGGCGCACGTAGGCGTCGAGTGCGGTGTAGAGGATGCACTGCTCGGTGACCTGCCCGGCGATGACCAGCCGCTTGGTCTCCAGCCGGTTCAACAGATACGCCAGCGCGGTCGCGTAGAAGGCGCTGTGCCGCACCTTGGTCATCACGCGGCAGTCTCCGGACGGCGCGATCGGCTTCACCAGATCGGGCCGGGCTCCGTCGAGCGCGGAGCTGACGATGTCGGAGAACTGAGCGGCGAAATCGCCGTAGTTGTCGTTGACGTAGATCAGGTCCACGTCGTCGGATTCCCGTGCGCGCCGGACCAAATCGGCCAGCGGGTCGATGATCTTGCCCACATTGGGTATCAATTCTTCAGCGTCGGGATGCTGATAGGTGTTCATCATGTCGACCACCACGACGGCAGTATCGCTCATGATGGAGGGGATACCCGGCGGCCGCGGGTTGACACCGGTCAGGCGACAATGGAAGGGCGATGGACTTTTACAACGCTTACAGCCAGGGCTTTGTCCGGGTTGCCGCGTGCACCCATCACACCACGATCGGCGATCCGGCGGCCAACGCCGAGTCGGTCCTGGGGCTGGCGCGCGAGTGCCACGACGACGGCGTCGCGGTGGCGGTGTTCCCCGAGCTGACGCTGTCCGGGTATTCGATCGAGGACATCGTGATGCAGGACCTCCTGCTCGACGACGTGACGGCCGCGATCGAGAGCCTCGTCGCGTCCTCGACCGATCTGCTACCGATCCTCGTCGTCGGCGCCCCGCTGCGGTATCGCCATCGCATCTACAACACCGCGGTGGTGATTCACCGTGGCGCCGTGTTGGGGGTGGTGCCCAAGTCGTACCTGCCCACTTATCGGGAGTTCTACGAACGACGCCAGATCGCGCCGGGAGATGACGAGCGCGGCACCATCCGGATTTGCGACGCCGACGTCCCGTTCGGCCCCGACCTGCTGTTCGCCGCCTCCGACATCCCCGGCTTCGTCCTGCATGTCGAAATCTGTGAGGACATGTTCGTGCCGATCCCGCCCAGTGCGGAGGCGGCGTTGGCCGGCGCGACGGTGCTGGCGAACCTGTCCGGCAGTCCCATCACGATTGGCCGCGCCGAAGACCGCTGCCTGCTGGCCCGCTCGGCGTCGGCGCGCTGCCTGGCCGCCTACGTCTACGCCGCCGCGGGCGAGGGCGAGTCGACCACCGACCTGGCCTGGGACGGTCAGACCATGGTCTGGGAGAACGGCGAACTGCTGGCCTCGTCCGAGCGCTTCCCGAAAGGGGAGCGACGCAGCGTCGCGGATGTGGATCTCGACCTGCTGCGCTCAGAACGCCTGCGAATGGGGACGTTCGACGACAACCGGCGCCACCATCGCGGGGCGGCCGAGTCGTTCCGGCGCGTCGACTTCCGGCTGGAGCCGCCGGCCGGCGACCTCGGATTGCGCCGCGACGTGGAGCGTTTCCCGTTCGTCCCGGCCAATCGCGAACGCCTGGAACAGGATTGCTACGAGGCCTACAACATCCAGGTTTCGGGGCTCGAGCAGCGGCTGCGCGCGCTGAACTACCCGAAGATCGTGATCGGGATCTCCGGCGGCCTGGATTCGACGCACGCGCTGATCGTCGCCGCGCGCGCGATGGACCGGGAGGAACGGCCGCGCAGCGACATTCTCGCGTTCACGC
This sequence comes from Mycobacterium sp. E3305, assembly GCF_001666785.1. Classification (NCBI taxonomy): domain Bacteria; kingdom Bacillati; phylum Actinomycetota; class Actinomycetes; order Mycobacteriales; family Mycobacteriaceae; genus Mycobacterium; species Mycobacterium sp. E3305. The sequence continues at coordinate 20,339 of NZ_LZJA01000122.1, forward strand.
TGCCCGGTTTCGCGACGGGCGACCGCACCAAACGCAACGCGATCGAGCTGTGCCGCGCGCTCGGTGTCACCTTCGCCGAGATCGACATCACCGAGACCGCGATGGTGATGTTCAAAGAGATGGACCACCCGTTCGGGCGTGGGGAAAAGGTCTACGACGTCACCTTCGAGAACGTGCAGGCGGGCCTGCGCACCGACTACCTGTTCCGGCTGGCCAACCAGCGCGGCGGAATCGTGCTCGGCACCGGCGACCTCTCCGAGATCGGGCTGGGCTGGTCGACCTACGGGGTGGGCGATCAGATGTCGCACTACAACGTCAACGGCGGTGTCCCGAAGACGCTGATCCAGCACCTGATCCGCTGGGTGATCTCGTCCGGCCAGTTCGAATCCGACGTCACCGACGTGCTGGAGTCGGTGCTTGACACCGAGATCTCCCCGGAGCTCGTCCCGAAGGGCGAAGAGGAAGAGCTGCAGAGCAGCGAGGACAAGGTGGGACCGTATGCGCTGCAGGACTTCTCACTGTTCCACGTGTTGCGTTACGGGTTCCGGCCGTCGAAGATCGCGTTCCTGGCCTGGCACGCGTGGAGCGACCCCGAGCGGGGCAACTGGCCGCCGGGATTCCCCGAGGACAAGCGACCGACCTACTCGCTGAAGGAGATTCGGCATTGGCTCGGGGTCTTCGTGCAGCGCTTCTATTCGTTCAGCCAATTCAAGCGTTCGGCGCTGCCCAACGGCCCGAAGGTGTCGCACGGCGGCGCGCTGTCGCCCCGCGGTGACTGGCGCGCCCCGTCGGACATGTCCGCGCGCATCTGGCTCGACGAGATCGACCGCCAGATTCCCGAGGAATAACGTGCTGCGGGCCCGCCCGGGATCGCCGGACGGGCCACGAACGGCCCGGCTCACGCCCTCGCGCGGCGCCAGCCCTGGTATTGCAGCTCCGCGAACACCAGCGTGTAGGCCCCGGCCGCCAGGTTCAACGCGACGCCGGCCGAGGTCAGCGGGAAGACGTCCGTGAGCACCAGCACCACGGCGGCCACGGTGTAGAGCAGGTTGCCGATGATGACGGCCATGCCGGCGCGGCGCACCGACGGCAGGTTGGCGAGCCCGAACACCAGCACGCCGTAGCCGAGCAAGAAGGCGCCCATCCCGTACTCGAACGCTTTCGTGGTACCCGAGAGCTCGGCGAGCCGGCCGGCCAGCGGGATGCCGGCCAGGCCGACCAGCCCGCTGATGGCGGCGTCGGCGCGCATGGCCAGGCGCAGCAGGCCGTCCCGGGTGCCCGTGCGATCAATCGTGGTAGCGGACATGATGTTCCTTTCTCGATGGCTGAAAACGATCGCCACCGACGTTGCCCGCGAACCACTGCCAGATCGACGCCGGACGCTGCCAACTGCTGCCAACCGCAGGTCAGGCCAGCGATTGCAGCGCCGCGTCGATCGCTTCGGCATCCGGTGCGCAGTCGCCGGCACCGGCTACCAGCGTCGCCAGCGCCCCCGCGGCGCAGGCGCGTCGCAGCGCGTGCAGCCGTCCGGCGGGCGAGCCCGGATGGGGTGGCCAGCTTCCCGCGAGCACACCGGCGAACACGTCCCCGGCGCCGGTGGTGTCCACCGCGGCCACCGCCGGAGCGGGCACCACAAAGTCGCCGTCGACACCTGCGTACCGCGCGCCGCGCGCCCCCAGGGTGGTGACCAGGTGATCGGGGCGCCACGGCCATTCGTCGGCCTCGGCCTCGTTGACGATGACCACGTCTGCCGCGGCGGCAAGGTCGGACAACGAGCCGGGGTCCTGCCCGGACGGTGAGGCGTTGACGATGACGACCGCGCCGGCCGAACGGGCCAGCTGTGCCGCGGTCGCCGCCGCCTGCGCGGGGATCTCCAACTGCGTCAACAAGACGTCGCAGCCGCTGATGGCGCCGCGCGCGGCGGCGCGGTCCAGCGTCAGCCGCGCGTTCGCCCCGGGCGCCACCACGATGGTGTTTTCGGCGTCGGCGTCGACAACGACGATCGCCGTGCCGCTCGGCCCGGGCGCTGCGGCGGTGCCGTCCAGAGCCACCCCGTTGTCCAGCAAGTGGGCGCGTAACCGCGCCGCGGCCGAGTCGTCGCCGACCGCTCCGACGAATTGCACCTGCGCACCCGCACGCGCCGCCGCCACCGCCTGATTGCCCCCCTTGCCGCCCGGCGCGGAGGTCAGCGACGACGCCAGCACCGTCTCGCCGGGGCGGGGGAGGGTGTCGACGCGCAGCGACAGGTCCATGTTCACGCTGCCGACCACGCAGACTCGCGCCATTACGCCGACGTCAGTCGATTGCAACCGCCAAACAGTCTGCGGCGCCGCGATTTTGGCTCTTGCATCAGCATCCGCAGTCCTCGCCGTGCCACGCCACAAATCCCTCGCGGACCGCAACACCGGCGATGACCAGGCCGACCGCCGGGTCCAGCCACCAGCCGCCCGGCCACACGGCGATGACGGCCAGCGTCAGCAGCACCGCCGCGGACTGCGCGGCGCACAAATAGTTTTGGGTGCCCTCCCCGGCGGTGGCCCGCGAGTTCAGGTGGCCGGCGAGCCGCCGCTTGGCCCATCCCAGCAGCGGCATCATGACCAGCGCCACCGCGGTCAAGGCGATCCCGATCACCGTCGTCCCGGGTCGGGCCCCGGTGAGCAGATTCCGGACCGATTCGAGAGCGATGTAGGGCGCGATGAGCCAGAACGAGACGGCCACCCCGCGCTGGGCATGGCGCTCCGAGGTCTCCGACAGCGTGCGGTCACCCGTGAACCGCCACACGACGATCACGCTCGCCAAGCCCTCGACGGCACTGCCGAGCGCCCAGCCGATCAGCGAGATGGACCCGACGGCGAACCCCTGCCACAGCCCGAGCGCGCCCTCCGCGCACATCCAGCACAGGCTCGCCCACGCGAGCCATCGCGCCCGGCGCGCGGCGCGTGTCCAAGCGGCGTCGGGCTCGGCGCCCCGGACGGTCGCCACGTCGCTGGGGCCGCAGCCGCAACCGTCCGCGCAGGCGTCGCTCATAGCGCCAAGGATAGGTGCACTCAGTCGGGTTGTTGAAGGCCCGAGCGTTCTTCGCCTTGAACGCTTTGCCGCAATCGCCCATATCTCGAGGCGCGCGCGCTAGTGTGCTGCGTGAGCGATGCTGCCTGTCCGAGGAAGGGCGAAGTCGAGTGACATCGAGCGAGCTACGAGACGCTGAGCCGGCTTCCCAGAACGCACCTGCGCCCGCCCCGGCACCCGACCCGGCCGAAACGGTTGTGGCGCAATCGGGCGAGGCCCGTAGAGGCCGTAAGTTCCGCCGTCGTCGGCTCTTCCGGATCGGCCTGCAATCCAAGCTCCTGCTGACGCTGCTGTTGTGCAGCATCCTGTCGATCGGGGTGATCGCCTTCATCGGGGCGTCGTCGGGCCGCAACGCGTTGCGCCAGGTCGAATCCGAGCGACTCACCGAACTGCGCGAGTCCCAGGCGCGGCAGGTGCAGTCACTGTTCAAAGAGGTCACGAATTCGCTGATCGTGTACAGCGGCGGCTTCAGCATCGTCGAGGCGACCACGGCGTTCACCGATGGCTTCGCGCAGTTGTCCAACGCGACGATCACCCCGGCCCAACAGCAGGCCCTCGTCAACTACTACGACAACAACATGATCAAGCCGATCAAGCGCATCACCGGTGAGGAGCTCGATCGCAACGCGATCTTCCCGAGTTCCAACGCGCAGAAGTACCTTCAGGCCAACTACACCGCGCAGTACCCATCGATCGCCGAGGCGAGGAAGGTCGAGGACGCGGGGGACGGCAGCGCCTGGTCGGCGGCCAGCGGCCGCTACGGCTTCTACATGCGCGACATCGTCACCCGTTTCGAGTACCCGGATGCGCTGCTGCTGGACATGCAGGGCAACGTCGTGTACTCGGTGAACAAGGGCCCCGATCTGGGCACCAACATCCTCACCGGCCCGTACCGCGAGTCCAATCTGCGGGACGCATACCAAAAGGCCCTGCGCTCCAACGATCTCGACTTCGTCTGGATCACCGACTTCCAGCCGTACCAGCCGCAGCTCGACGCCCCGACGGCGTGGGTGGTGTCGCCGGTGGGAATGAACGGAAGATTCAACGGCGTGATGGCGCTGCCGCTGCCGATCTCGAAGATCAACAAGATCATGACGGCCGACAAACATTGGGAGGCCGCCGGGATGGGCCCGGCCACCGAGACCTACCTCGCCGGTCCAGATAACCTGATGCGTTCCGACTCAAGGCTTTTCCTCGAGGATCCCGCCGAGTACAAACGCGAGGCCGTGGCGTCCGGCACCCCGCCCGACGTCGTCGAGCAAGCCATCCGACTCGGTGGCACGACGCTGGTGCAGCCGGTGCCCACCGCGGGCCTTCGCGCCGCCCAGCGCGGACAAACCGGAGTCCTCAGCGCCACCGACTATCTGGGCAACAGGGAACTGGAGGCCTACGCCCCGCTGACGGTGCCGAACTCCAATCTGCACTGGTCGATCCTGGCGACGCGCGACAACTCCGACGCGTTCGCTCGCCTCGGCCGGTTCAGCAGAACGCTCGTGCTTGCCGTGTCGATCATGATCTTCGCCATCTGCGTGGCGTCGATGGTGCTGGCCCAGCTGATGTTGCGCCCGATCCGTCGGCTGCAGGCCGGCACGCAGAAGATCACCTCGGGCGACTACGAGGTCAACATCCCGGTGAAGACGCGCGACGAAATCGGCGAGCTGACTGCGGCTTTCAATGAGATGAGCCGCAACCTGGCGATCAAGGAGGAGTTGCTCAACGAACAGCGCAGGGAGAACGACCGCCTGTTGCTGGCGCTGATGCCCGAGTCCGTCGTGCAGCGATATCGCGAGGGACAGGAGACCATCGCGCAGGAACACCAGGACGTGGCCGTCATCTTCGCCGAAATCGTCGGGCTCGACGAGGTCTCCGTCGGCATATCCGGCGACGAGCTGGTGGGGATCGTCGACGAACTCTTCCGGCAATTCGACTCGGCCGCCGAATCTCTCGGCGTCGAGCGAATCCGCACCTTCCACAATGGCTACCTCGCCAGCTGCGGCGTGGTCACGCCGCGGCTGGACAGCATTCACCGGAGCGTCGACTTCGCGCTCGAAATGCGCCACATCATCGAGCGGTTCAACAACCAGACGGGTCACGAGTTGCGCCTTCGAGTGGGCATCAGCACCGGCAACGTCATCAGCGGACTGGTCGGCCGCTCGGGGCTCGTGTATGACATGTGGGGCGCCGCGGTGAGCCTGGCCTACCAAATGCAGAGCGGCTCAAACCAATCGGGCATCTACGTCACATCGCAGGTGTACGAGGCGATGCGTGACGTGCGCCAGTTCGCGCCCGCGGGAACCATCTCGGTCGGCGGAACGGACCAGGCGATCTACCGGTTGTCGGAGCGATCATGAACCTGTTCGAATCGTCGTGGTTCTACTGGGCGATCGGGGTCGCGCTGGGATTCCCGGTCTGTTTGATCCTGCTCACCGAATTGCACCGCGCGCTGGTCCGGCGGAGAAGCCACCTGGCCAGGCAGGTCAGCCTGCTGCGCAACTATCTGCTGCCGCTGGGCGCACTGCTGCTGTTGGTCGTCAAGGCGTCGCAGATCCCGGCCGGGGATGGCTCGGTGCGGATCCTCACCACGATCTTCGGCCTGTTGGTGTTGGTGCTGGTGCTGTCGGCCCTGAACGCCACCGTGTTCGAGGGCGCGCCCGACGAAAGCTGGCGCAAGCGGTTGCCCGCCATCTTCATCGACGTCGCCCGCTTCGGAGTGATCGGCGTCGGGCTCGCGGTGATGCTCTCCTACATCTGGGGCGTCCGGATCGGCGGCCTGTTCACGGCGCTGGGCATCACCTCGGTGGTCATCGGGTTGATGCTGCAGAACTCCGTGGGCCAGGTCGTGTCCGGCTTGTTCATGCTCTTCGAGCAGCCGTTCCGGATCAACGACTGGCTGGACACCGGTACCACGCGGGGGCGCGTCGTCGAAGTGAACTGGCGGTCCGTCCACATCGACACCGGCAGCGGCATCCGCATCATGCCCAACTCGATGCTGGCCAGCACGTCGTTCACGAACCTGAGTCGCCCGTCGCGGGCATACGACTGTGCAATCACCACGAAGTTCGCGGCCGGCGATGCCCCAGACAAGGTGTGCGCGATGTTGACGCGGGTCGCCGGTGCGCTGCCGGCCCGCAGACCGGAGGTGTTGCCGACCACCGTCGCGCTGGGCGGCGCCCAGTACCGCACCACCATCAGGCTGACGTCGCCCGCCGACGCGGAAGCCACCGAAGCCACCTTCCTGCGCTGGGTCTGGTACGCCGCGCGGCGGTCGCGCCTGCGGCTGGACGGCGCCGACGACAACTACTCCACCAAGCAGCGCGTGGAGAAAGCGCTGCGCACGGTGGTCGCCCCGGCGTTGCGGCTGAGTCACACCGATCAGCAATCGCTGGTGCCGTACGCCAAGCTCGTCCGCTACGGTGCCGACGAAATCATCGAGTCCGCCGGTCAGGTGTCCTCGGGCATGACCTTCCTGGTCGCCGGGCGGGTCCGGCTGACGGCGACGACCGAGGACGGGTCGGTGGTGCCTGCCAGCATCCTCGACGAGGGATCGTTCCTCGGCCTGACGGCGCTGACCCGTCAACCCAACCTGGCCGGCGCCTACGCGCTGGACGAGGTGACGGCGCTGCAGATCGAGCGTGAGCACCTCGAGCACCTCGTGATGCGTAAACCGTTGCTGCTTCAAGACTTAGGGCGACTGATCGATGAGCGGCAGGCCAAGGTGCGAGAGGCGGGCCGCCGCGACCGGGCCGGCCATGCCGGTGTCGAGCGACAGCAGCCGGCCAAACCGCGGCGCTGACTCGCCGACGCTTGAAATCTCGGTCCCGGCGCGTTACGTGCGGAGCGGATGGCGTAATACCCGGGCCGCCGCGCTGGGCCGGTCAAGGCCCGATACCCTGGTTCAATGAGTCTGCAAGCACCATCGCTTCCTGACTTGCGTCGCGAGGTCCACAATGCCGCCCGGCGCGCCCGGGTCGCCTCTCGCGTCCTGGCGTTGTTGCCGACGGTGGCCAAGGACCAGGCGCTGCGCTCCGCGGCCGACGCGATAGCGGCTCACACCGATCTGATTCTCTCCGCCAACGCCGACGACCTCAGCGCTGCCGAAGCCGCGGGCACACCCACCGCGATGCTCGACCGGCTGGCGCTGGACTCCAAACGCGTCGAGGGGATCGCCGCCGGTCTGCGCCAGGTCGCCGGGCTGCCCGACCCGGTCGGGGAGGTGCTGCGCGGGTACACCCTGCCGAACGGTTTGCACCTGCGGCAGCAGCGCGTGCCGCTCGGCGTCGTCGGCATGATCTACGAGGGCCGGCCCAACGTCACCGTCGACGCCTTCGGCCTGGCGCTCAAGTCGGGCAATGCGGTGCTGTTGCGCGGGAGTTCGTCGGCGGCGCGGTCGAATCAGGCGCTGGTGCAGGTGCTGCGCGCCTCGCTGGTCAGTGAGGACCTGCCCGCCGATGCGGTGCAACTTCTTTCGGCCGCCGATCGCGCCACGGTGACGCACCTGATCCAGGCCCGCGGCCTGGTGGACGTGGTGATTCCGCGCGGCGGAGCGAGCCTGATCGACGCGGTGGTTCGCGACGCGCAGGTGCCCACCATCGAGACCGGTGTCGGCAACTGCCACGTGTACGTGCACGAAGGAGCCGACCTGGACCTCGCGGAACGAATCCTGCTGAACTCCAAGACCCGCCGCCCCAGCGTCTGTAATGCCGCCGAGACGCTGTTGGTCGACGCCACGATCGCCAAGAAGGCGCTGCCCCGGTTGGTGTCGGCCCTCGAGGACGCGGGCGTGACCGTGCACGGCGGGGTTTCGGCGGACGCCGCCGAGGACGACCTGCGCCGCGAGTACCTGTCGATGGACATCGCCGTCGCCGTGGTGGACGGCATCGACGCCGCGATCGCTCACATCAACGAGTACGGGACGGGGCACACCGAGGCGATTGTGACCAGCAATATGGCTGCCGCGCAACGGTTTAGCGACGGGGTCGATGCGGCGGCGGTGATGGTCAACGCGTCGACGGCGTTCACCGACGGGGAGCAGTTCGGCTTCGGCGCCGAAATCGGGATCTCCACCCAGAAATTGCATGCGCGCGGCCCGATGGGGCTGCCGGAGTTGACCTCGACCAAGTGGATCGCGTGGGGTGACGGGCAAGTCCGGCCCGCCTGACCGCGACGAAAGTGCTTTAGGAGAACCGAGATAGTGAGCGTGCCCGCCCGGCCCAAGCCGTTGTTCGCCGACATCGACGACGTTTCGCGACGGTTGGCCGAGACCGGTTACCTGCCCGACACCGCCACCGCCACCGCCGTATTCCTGGCCGACCGGCTCGGCAAGCCGTTGCTGGTGGAGGGTCCGGCCGGTGTCGGCAAGACCGAGCTGGCTCGCGCCGTCGCCCAGGCGACCGACTCGGGACTGGTCCGCCTGCAGTGCTACGAGGGGGTGGACGAGGCGCGCGCCCTGTACGAGTGGAACCACGCCAAGCAGATACTCCGTATTCAGGCCGGCTCCGGGGACTGGGATCAGACCAAGGACGACGTGTTCAGCGAGGAGTTCCTGCTGCAGCGGCCGCTGCTGACCGCCATCCGGCGCACCGAGCCCACGGTGCTGCTGATCGACGAAACCGATAAGGCCGACATCGAAATCGAGGGCCTGCTGCTCGAGGTGCTGTCCGACTTCGCGGTGACGGTCCCCGAGCTGGGCACGATCACCGCGGAGCGGACGCCGTTCGTCGTGCTGACCTCCAACGCAACCCGGGAGCTGTCCGAGGCCCTCAAGCGCCGCTGCCTGTTCTTGCACATCGACTTTCCCAGTCCCGAGCTGGAGCGCCGCATCCTGTTGTCGCGGGTGCCCGAGCTGCCCCAGCACCTCGCCGATGAGCTGGTGCGCACCATCGGCGTGTTGCGCGGCATGCAACTCAAGAAGGTGCCGTCCATCGCCGAGACCATCGACTGGGGTCGCACCCTGTTGGCGCTGGGCCTGGACACCATCGACGACGCCGTCGTTGCCGCCACCTTGGGCGTCGTCCTCAAGCATCAGTCCGATCAGCAGCGCGCAAGCGGCGAGCTCCGGCTGAACTGATGGCCGCCCGCCGCATCCGACCCACCCGGCCGCTCGCCCCGCACGGGCTGCCGGGCCACCTGGTGGGCTTCGTCGAAGCGCTTCGCGGAGTTGGCATTTCGGTGGGGCCGTCCGAGACGGTGGACGCCGGCCGCGTGATGGCCACCCTGGGCTTGAGCGACCGTGAGGTGCTGCGCGAGGGCATCGCCTGCGCCGTGCTGCGCCAACCCGATCACCGTGACACCTACGACGCCATGTTCGACCTGTGGTTCCCCGCGGCGCTGGGCGCACGCGCGGTGGTCACCGACGAAGGAGCCGACGGGTCACAAGGCGACGACTCGTTGCCGCCCGACGACGTCGAGGCGATGCGCCAGATGCTGCTGGACCTGCTCAACGAGAACCCCGACCTCGCCGACATGGACGAGCGGCTCGTCGCGATGATCGCGCGCATCGTGGAGGCCTACGGGAAGTACAGCTCCAGCCGGGGCCCGTCCTTCTCGTCGTACCAGGCGCTCAAAGCCATGGCGCTGGACGAGCTGGAGGGCAAGCTGCTGGCGGGGCTGCTCGCCCCGTATGGTGACGAGCCCACGCCCACGCAGGAGCAGATCGCCAAAGCCATGGCCGCGCAGCGGATTTCGCAATTGCGCAAGCTGGTCGACGCCGAGACCAAGCGGCGCACCGCCGAGCAACTCGGCCGCGATCACGTCCAGATGTACGGCATCCCACAGCTTTCGGAGAATGTCGAGTTCCTGCGGGCCTCGGGTGAACAGCTGCGCCAGATGCAACGGGTGGTGGCGCCGCTGGCGCGCACACTGGCCACCCGGCTCGCGGCCCGGCGGCGACGGTCCCGCGCGGGTGTGATCGATCTGCGCAAGACGCTGCGCAAGTCGATGTCCACCGGCGGCGTGCCGATCGATGTGGTGTTGGCCAAGCCCCGCCCGGCGCGGCCGGAACTGGTGGTGCTGTGTGACGTGTCCGGCTCGGTCGCCGGGTTCAGCCACTTCACCCTGCTGCTGGTACACGCTCTGCGCCAACAGTTTTCGCGAGTTCGGGTCTTCGCCTTCATCGACACCACCGACGAGGTGACGCACATGTTCGGGCCGGAAGCCGATCTGGCCGTGGCGATCCAGCGGATCACCCGGGAGGCCGGTGTGTTCAGCCGCGACGGGCATTCCGACTACGGCAACGCGTTCGCGTCGTTCGCGCAGGCGTTCCCCAACGTGCTGTCGCCGCGCAGCTCGCTGCTGGTGCTCGGTGACGGGCGCACCAACTACCGCAATCCGGAGACCGAGCTGCTCTCCCACATGGTGACCGCCAGCCGGCACGCGCACTGGCTGAATCCCGAACCCAAGCACCTGTGGGGCAGCGGCGACTCGGCGGTGCCGCGCTATCAAGAGGTCATCACGATGCACGAATGCCGGTCGGCCAAGCAGTTGGCCGCGGTGATCGACCAGCTGCTGCCGGTGTAGGGCCGGCTCGTCGCGGCGCACGGGGCACCGGGGCACGGCCCGCGAGCGTCACGCCAGCGTGATCGCGAGCGCCGTGTGTCACGCCAGCGTGGCGCCCGCAGGCGGGAGCCTCTCGCGTGGACCTGCTGTGGCCGGTGTGACGAAATCGGGCGACGGCGTCGCCTCAAGTAAGCTGGCAAATCGTGCAAAAGGAGCTGCGCAGGCTGGGTGTGATGGGTGGGACGTTCGATCCCATCCATTACGGGCACCTGGTTGCCGCCAGCGAGGTCGCCGACCTGTTCGACCTCGACGAAGTGGTCTTCGTGCCCAGCGGCCAGCCCTGGCAAAAGGATCGGCACGTTTCCGCGGCGGAGGACCGGTATCTGATGACGGTGATCGCCACCGCGTCCAACCCGCGCTTCTCGGTCAGCCGGGTCGACATCGACCGCGCAGGCCCCACCTACACCAAGGACACCCTGCGGGATCTGCACGCCCTCAACCCGGATTCGCAGCTGTACTTCATCACTGGCGCGGACGCGCTCGCCTCAATCCTGTCGTGGCAGGGCTGGCAGGAGATGTTCGACTTGGCGCGGTTCGTCGGCGTCAGCCGGCCGGGATACGAGCTGCGGCGCGAACACATCACCGGCGTGCTGGGCGAGCTGGCCGAGGATGTGCTCACCCTCGTCGAGATTCCGGCGCTGGCCATCTCGTCGACCGATTGCCGGCTGCGCGCCGAACAACGCCGGCCCCTCTGGTACCTGATGCCCGACGGCGTCGTGCAATACGTCTCCAAGCGCCGGCTGTATCGCGCCGGCGACCAATCGAAGGACTCCGTGAGCCGATCAACGCTGCCCGCCGGGAACAACACATGAGCGCCACGCAGGAGGCCATCGACATGGCGACCGTGGCCGCAGGTGCGGCCGCATCGAAGCTGGCCGACGACGTCATCGTGATCGACGTGTCGGGCCAGCTGGTCATCACGGACTGCTTCGTGATCGCCTCGGCGTCCAACGAGCGGCAGGTCAACGCCATCGTCGACGAGGTCGAGGAGAAGATGCGCAGGGCCGGCTACAAGCCGGCGCGCCGGGAGGGCACCCGGGAAGGGCGCTGGACGCTGCTGGACTACCGCGACATCGTCGTGCACATCCAGCACCAGGACGACCGCGACTTCTACGCCCTGGACCGGTTGTGGGGCGACTGCCCGGTGGTGCCCGTGGATCTAACCGAAGAACCCGACGGCTCGGTGGGCGCGCCATGACGATTCGTCGGCTGATCATGTTGCGGCACGGGCAAACCGAGTTCAATGCCGGCAGCAGGATGCAGGGGCAACTGGATTCCCAACTCAGCGAGCTCGGTCGCGCCCAAGCGGTCGCCGCCGCCGAGGTCCTGGGCAAGCTGCAGCCGTTGCTGATCGTGTCGTCGGACCTGCATCGTGCCTACGACACGGCGATCAGGCTGGGGGAGCGGACCGGCCTGCCGATCCGGGTGGACAAACGGTTGCGGGAAACCCACCTCGGCGACTGGCAGGGGTTGACGCATACCGAGGTGGACGCGCAGGCTCCGGGCGCGCGGCTGGCCTGGCGCGAGGACGCCACCTGGGCGCCGCACGGCGGCGAGAGCCGCGTCGATGTGGCCGCCCGCAGCGTGCCACTCGTCTCCGAACTGGTGTCCGGCGAACCGGACTGGGGTGATCCACAGCAAGCCGAGCGGCCGGTGGTGCTGGTGGCCCACGGCGGCCTGATCGCCGCGCTGTCGGCCGCCCTGCTGAAACTCCCGGTCGCCAACTGGCCGGTATTGGGCGGCATGGGAAACGCCAGCTGGGTTCAGCTGTCCGGTCACTCCGACGAGCAGGACGCGGGTTTCGACGCCATCCGGTGGCGCCTCGACGTGTGGAACGCTTCGGCGCAGGTGTCCAACGATGTCCTCTGAGGCGCGTCCGACTCTGCTGATCTTCGCCGACTCACTGGCGTACTACGGGCCCACCGGTGGCCTGCCCGCGGACGACCCCCGGATCTGGCCGAACATCGTTGCCAAACAACTGGATTGGGACGTCGAGCTCATCGGCCGCATCGGCTGGACCTGTCGCGATATCTGGTGGGCGGCCACCCAGGACCCGCGCGCGTGGGCGGCGCTGCCCAGGGCGGGGGCCGTCATCTTCGCCACCGGCGGCATGGATTCGCTGCCGTCGGTGCTGCCGACCGCGCTGCGGGAACTGATCCGCTACGTGCGTCCGCCTCGCTTGCGGCGCTGGGTTCGCGACGGTTACGGCTGGCTGCAGCCCCGGCTGTCACCGGTGGCCCGGTCGGCGCTGCCCCCACATCTCAGCGTTGAATACCTCGAACAGACCCGCGGCGCAATCGATTTCAATCGCCCGGGGATCCCGATCGTGGCGGCATTGCCCTCGGTGCACATCGCCGACACCTACGCCCACGCCCACCATGGCCGGCCGGGAACGGCGGCGGCGATCACCGAGTGGGCGCAGACCCACGATGTGCCGCTGGTCGACCTGAAAGCCGCCGTCGCCGAACAGATCATGTCCGGCCGGGGCAATCCCGACGGCATCCACTGGAACTTCGAAGCGCACCAAGCGGTTGCCGAGCTGATGCTCAAGGCGCTGGCCGAGGCTGGCGTGCCGACCGACAAGCCGCGCGGGTAATCCCCGTGACTGTCGTTGTGGTGACCGACGCGTCGGCGCGCTTGCCCGCCGAGCTGCTGGACGAATGGGCGATACGCGTCGTCCCGTTGCACATTCTGCTCGACGGCGTCGATCTGCGTGACGGAGTCGACGAGATCCCCGAAGACGTCTACCAGCGCCACGCGACCACCGCAGCGGCCACACCCGCCGAACTGGCCGACGCGTATCAGCAAGCGTTGGGCGACAGCGGCGGAGACGGCGTGGTGGCGGTGCACATCTCGTCCGCGTTGTCGGGGACCTGCGGTGCCGCGCAACGGACGGCCGCCGACCTGGACCCGCACGTGCGGGTCGTCGACTCGAAGTCGACCGCGATGGGCACCGGCTTCGTCGCGTTGGCGGCCGCGCGGGTCGCGGCCGCGGGCGGTGACCTCGACGCCGTCACCGAGGCGGCGAATGCGGCCGCACGGCGGACCCATGCGTTCATGGTGGTGCATCGACTGGACAACCTGCGGCGCAGCGGGCGGATCGGCGGGGCGAAGGCGTGGCTGGGCACCGCGCTGGCGCTCAAGCCGCTGCTGCGCATCGACGACGGGAAACTCGTTCTGGCGCAACGGGTACGCACCGTCACCCACGCGACGGAGGCGATGATCGACCGGGTTTGCGAGGTCGTCGGCGACGGTTCCGCCGCCCTGGCGGTGCATCACGTCGCCAACCCGGACGGCGCCAAGGACGTGGCGGCGACGCTGGCGCGGCGGCTGCCGGCCTGTGAGCCGGCGATCATCACCCCGTTGGGGCCGGTGCTCGCGCTGCACGTCGGCGCCGGAGCCGTCGCGGTTGTCGTGCAGCCCTAAACGGCGGCGGGCACCGGTCGCCGGGCGTTGTCACCCCGCGGATGCACCACCTGCGGCCACCAGAACCAACGGCCCAGCAGCGTCGCAATCGACGGCATCAGCAGCGTGCGCACGACGAGCGTGTCGAGCAACAGACCGATGCACACCGTCGAACCGAACTGCCCCAGCACCCGCAAGTCGCTGCCCAACATGGCCGCCATGGTGAACGCAAACACCAGACCGGCCGCGGTCACCACCCCGCCGGTACCCGCCATCGACCGGATGATTCCCGTCTTGAGGCCGGCATGGATCTCCTCTTTGAACCGGGAGACCAGCAACAGGTTGTAGTCGGATCCGACGGCCAGCAGGATGATCACGGACAGCGCCATCACGATCCAGTGGATCCTGATGCCGAACAGGTCCTGCCAAATCAGCACGGACAGGCCGAACGACGCCGCGATCGAGCTGGCCGCGGTGCCGACGATCACCAACGCCGCAACCACGCTCCGGGTGAGCAGCAGCATGATCATGAAGATCAGCGTCAGGGCGGACACCACGGCGATCATCAGGTCGTACTTCTCGCCGTCGGCCATGTCCTTGAACGTTGCGGCGGTCCCGCCCAGATAGACCCGGGCGTCGGACAGCGACGATTGCTTGAGACCCTCCTGCGCGGCGGTGCGTTCGGCGTCGACTTGCGCGATGCCCTCCGGCGACATCGGATCGCCCTGATGCGTGATGAAGAACCGCGCCGATTTACCGTCCGGCGACAAGAACATTCGAAGGCCGGTCTGGAAGTCCGGGTTGTCGAACGCCTCGGGCGGCAGGTAGAAGAAGTCGTCGTTCTTCGACGCGTCGAAGCTTTGGCCCATCACGATCGCGGTGTTGCTCATCGCCTCCATCTGGTCGATCATCGCCTTGAACGTCTGATACAGGGTGAGCGTGATGCCCCTGGTGGTTTTCAGCGTGGTGATCAGCGTGGGAAACAGCGCAGTCAGGTCGCGTGAGGCTTTGGCGGTGTGCTCGATGTCGGTGGTCAGGTAGTGGAACTGCTCGGCGAGCTGGTCGAACCCGTCGAACGTGTCGAACAGGGACCGCAGCCCGATGCACACGGGAATGTCGTAGCAGTGCCGCTCCCAGTAGAAGACGCTGCGTATCGGCCGGAAGGTGTCGTCGAAATCCGCGATGTGGTCGCGCAGGGTGTCGGTGATCTGCGACGTCACCGCGGTGGTCTTGGCGCTGTCGTCGGCGGCGTTGGCCAGGTCCAGCGACACCTCGTATTGGCGTTGCGTGGTCTCGATTTGGGTCTGCAGGTCGTCGGCCATCCGGAGGATGTCGGCGATGCGTTCCTTGAGGAAGCTCATGTTCTGCATCGTCGTCTGACTCTGGACGCTGTTCTGAAACGGTATCGAGCTGTGCTGGATCGGAATGCCCAGCGGCCGGGTGATGTCCTGGACCATGGCAATGCCCAGCGTGCGCATCTCGTTCTTGGCCACCCGGTCCAGCACCAGCATGTCGGCCGGGTTTCGCATGTCATGATCGGACTCGACCATCAGCAGGTCGGGATTCATCCGTGCCTCGGAGAAGTGCCGGTTCGCGGCCTCCTGTCCCTGATTGGACGGGGCCGACAGGGGCAGGTAATGGCGGTCGTTGTAGCTCGTGTGGAAGCTGGGCAGGGCGATCATGCCGACCAGCACAACCGCGGCGCTCACGGCCAAAACCGGTGCGGGCCAACGCACTACGGCGGTGCCCACCCGGCGCCACAGCCGGCCACGCTTCGCCTGCCTCTCGAACAAGTGGAAGCGGCTGCCGACGAAGACCACCGCGGGCCCCAGCGTGACGCCCGCCAGCACCACCACGATCATGCCAATCGCCACCGGCGCCCCCATGGTGTTGAACCACGGCAGCCGCGAAAAACTGAGGCAATACGTGGCACCCGCAATCGTCAGGCCCGAACCCAAGACGACCGGCGCGACGCCCTTGAATGTGGTGTAGTACGCGGTTTCTCGGTCCTCGCCCGCGGCCAACGCCTCCTGGTAGCGGCCGATCAGGAAGATGCCGTAGTCCGTCCCCGCGGCGATCGCCAGCATGGTGAGGATGTTGGCGGCGAAGGTGGTGAGCCCGAATGCGTTGTGGTACGCGAGAACCGCGACGACCCCCCGCGAACACGCCAGCGCGACAAAAGTCATGAACAGCTGCACCAGCGTAGTGACGATGGACCGGTAGACCAGCAGCAACATGATCGCGATGGCGCCCAGGGTGAACAGCGTGATCTTGGCCAGGCTGGCGTTACCGATGATGTGCATATCGTCGGACAAGGCGGCCGGGCCCGTGACGTAGGCCTTCACGCCCGGTGGCGCCTTGTTCTCCTCGATCACCTTGCGGACGGAGTCCACGGACTCGTTGGCCAGCGTCGTGCCCTGGTTACCGGCGAGGTTCACCTGCACATAGGCGCTCTTGGCGTCGGCACTCTGCGCACCCGCGGCCGTCAGTCGGTCGCCCCAGAAGTCCTGAATGTGCTGAATGTGCTTGGGATCCTGGCGGAGTTGCCGAATCAGCTTGTCGTAGTACTGGTGCGCGTCGGGGCCCAGCGGTTGCTGGCCCTCCAACACGATCATCACCGTGCTGTTGGAGTCGAATTCGTGGAAATTGTGGCCCAGGCGCATCATCGCCTTCATCGACGGCGCGTCCAGCGGGGTCATCGGCGCCGAGTGCGCCTCACCAACTTTTTCCAGTGTCGGGACGATGACATTCACCAGGACCGTTACGAACAGCCAGACCAAAATGATCGGCACCGCGAAGATGCGGATCGCATGCGGCAGGTACGGGCGGTGCCCCCGCTCGGCCTTGGACAGGCCCCTGGTGCTGATCGGGCCGGTGTCGGCCGCGCTCAGGTCACGCTGGGTCTCGTTGCTCGTGTTGCTCATGCGGACTTCACCAGGCAGAAGGTCTGCGCGTTGTGGCCGTCGGAACTCCGCTGTTCGCGCACGACGCCGTCCACGGTGATCTTGCAGCTGATCTCACCGCTGTCGCTCTGCGCCATGATGTTGGCGCTGACCGATGGCAAGGTCGTCGAGATGGTGGTCGACCACGGCAGCGGTGCCGCGTTCACCTGGTGGGTGTTGGCGTTCTCGTCCCAGTAGTTGATGTTGGCGGTGGCCCCGGGCGGGCCGGTGATGTCGTAGACGACGACCTTCGGATTGAACTGCACGATTTCGATCCCCTTGCCGGCGTTCGCGTTGAGGTCTTGAGAGCCGAAGATCCTGTGGAGCCGTGAAACGATCAACGCCGAAACGGCCAGCACGACCACCAACAACAGTGGTATCCACGCCCGCTTGAGCACACGGGTCATGGTGCCGGTACGTGGACCCGAGTCGTGACCAGCCACCACCTGACCGCCTTCCGCTCACCCGCCGTCCGGGCATTGCCGCAAAGCTCACCAACGTCGTCGACGACATCGCTGTCTTCTCGACTATTTGCTCAGCTAAGCACTCTAAACCTTAGTGCACGCAAGCGTTCCTCCGGGGGCCTTCGATGTGGCGAACTGCATATGGGGTCGGGCCTAGCGGGCCACGCGGCCGGTGACCGGGGGCAGATCGGCCAGCGTGACGATCCCGGGCCCGGCGGCCACCACGGCCGGGACCGCGTTCGTGACGGGCATGGCCGTGTAGATCATTCCCAATCCCATGAACCCCGGCTCAGTCCAATCCTTGGGTGGCAGGCAATGCAGGACGGTGCGCATGTTGGGCAGCCCGTACACCTGGATGACGTGGCCGTGCTCCAGCGGTTTGGGCGGCACCACGTGATCGCCCATGGTCCAGTTGAACCCGACACTGACCACGTTGCGGTCGCCCTCCCAGCCGCGGTGGTAGCCATAAACCCCGCCCACCGTTCCCGCGGGAATCGTCATGAAGCCCAGATCGGAATCGCCGGTGGCGGCGGTGAAGGTGACGTCGAACGTCATCCGGTCCAGCTTCGCCCCGATCGCGTCGGCCATCATGGCGGCCGATTCGGCGAAGACCTCGCTTTCGCGCCGCACGCTTTCGGCCAGCCCAGGAGTATCGGGGTCCTGCGAGAAGCCCATCGCCGTCTGGGTTTCCGCCGATTCGTAGGTCGAGCAGTCCACCGACTCGGTGATGCGGATCTCGTCGACGCGTTCGCAGGCGCCGGACAGGACCATGCCCACCATGTTGGTCATGCCCGGGTGGGCGCCGCTGCCGAAGATGGTCGAACCGCCCCGCTTGCAGGCGTCGGCGATGCGCTCGCGGTCCTCGGGCGTCTGCTTGCCCCCGGTGATCCACGCCGCGCTGGAGCACACGTTGACGCCGGATTCCAGCAACCGGACCAGTTCATCGACGTTGGGCCACAACGGGTTATAGCAACAGGCATCGGCGCCCAGGGCGAGTAGCGCGTCGATGTCGTTGGTCGCTTGCACGCCCGTCGGTTCCGGCCAGCCGGCCAGTTCGGCGGCATCCACGCCGACCTTGTCCGCCCCGTGCGCGTACACCCCGACCAGCTCCATGTCCGGCCTGCCGATGATGGCGTGCAGGGAACGCCGCCCGATGTTCCCGGTGGTCCACTGGATCACCTTGAGCGGACGGTCGGTCGGTGGCTTGCTCATCGCGTCTCCTTTGACGGGTGGAAACTCAGTCGCTGATATCGAAGCCGGCGATCACCTTGGTGGGACGCAGCCGCACCACGAGCTCGCCGGAAACGGCGTTGCGGCGGCCGAATTCCTCGGCGCGATCGGCGCCCATGTACCGCGCGCCGGTCCTGGTGGCGATGTCCAACACGTCGGCCGGGTCGTCACCGACCGCCGCGACGCCCTGCACCTGAACGAACGAATACGGCGGATGAGGATCGTCGACGCAGATCACCGTTCGTGGATCACGCGCCAGGGCACGGCCTTTCGACGTGTCACGGCCCGTGGTGAACGCCAGCTGCCCATCGTCGACGACGAACCACACCGGCGTCACCAGCGGCCGGCCGTCGGCGGTGACGTACCCCAGCATCCCGGTGCGGGTGCCGGCTGACAGGAAGGAGACAACCCTGTCGGACAGCTCTGTCATCGGCTAGAGCCGGACCAAGTCGTAGTCGCCGATGTGGTCGATCAGAGTGTGCAGGTGTTCGCCGGAGGTGCCCAGGGTGTGCTCGATCGCGGTGAGCCGGGCCGCATAGTGGGCCACCGGATATTCGGCGGTCACGCCGATTCCGCCGTGCAGCTGGATCGATTCCTGCGCGATGTGCCGGCCCGCGCGGCCGATCTGCAACTTGGCGCGCGAGGCGATCACCGGGTCCAGGTTGCCGTCGGCGATCGACATCGACGCGTAGAGGCTCATGCTGCGGGCCAGTTCCAGCGAGACGTACATGTCGGCGGCCCGCTGGGTGAGTGCCTGGAATTTGTTGAGCGTGACCCCAAACTGCTTGCGGGTCTTCAGGTAATCGGTCGTGAGTCGCAGCGCTTCCTCCATCGCTCCGACCGCTTCGGCGCACAGCCCCGACTGGATGCGGATGACAGCACCGCGGATGGCCTGCGCCGCGTCCGCCGCTTCCCCCAGGGGTTCGGCCGGAGTGGAGTCCAGATCGATCTGGGCGCCGCGTTGTCCGTCGAACGTCGGGTACGGATGCCTGGTGACCGTCGCCGCGTCGACCAGGAACAGCCCGGTGCCGCCGTCCGGCAGGGCGGCGCTGACCACCAGGGTGTCGGCGGAGTCGCCGGCCAGCACCGGGTTCTTCCGTCCGCTCAGTGTCCACGAATCGCCTTGGCGCGCAGCCTTGGTGGCCACGTCGGCGGACGGTTTGCGCTGGCCCGGTTCCAGGTGGGCGAACGCCAGCAACCGCTGTCCGCCCGCGACCTCGTCGAGCAGTTGCTTCTGCTCCTCGCTGCCCAACTCGGCGATCAGCGCGCCGGGCCCGAGCGCGGCATGCAGGACCGGTTCCGGGGCGAGCCGGCGCCCGATTTCGGTGAGCACGACCGCGATCTCGATCTGGCCCGACTCGTCGGGGTCGAAGCCGAGGCCGAGGATGCCGGTGTCGGCGAGCTGACTCCACACCTCGCGGCTCCACCCGAGATCGGAGTCGATGATTTTGTTGCGGCTTTCCGGGTCGTAGGTGCGCGCCAGCAGTTCGCGCGTCGTGTCGCGGAGCAGGCCTTGCTCGTCGCTCAGCTGAAAGTCCATGGCTGCCTCACAATCCCAGGATGGTGGACGCGATGATGTTGCGTTGCACTTCGTTGCTGCCGCCGTAGATCGACGTCTTGCGGTAGTTGAGGTAGTGCGGCGCGCTGTGCTGTGCCCAGGACGGCGACGAGATGTCCTCGCCGTCGGCCGGCAACGCGTCGGGGCCGGCCACCTCGACGAGCAGTTCGGTGGCCACCTGTTGCAGCTGGCTGCCGCGCAGCTTGAGCACCGACGACGCCGGGTTGGGCTGTCCGTTCGCGGAGTCGGTGACCACCCGCGACTGCGTGAGTTCCAGTGCCAGCAGCTCGTTTTCGGCTTCGGCCAGCCGCGCGGCGAACAGGGGATCTTCGAGCACCCCGGTGGCGGCGGCGTGTTTCTTCACCTCGGCGAGGCGCACCTTTGTCCGGCCCACGCCCGCGATGCCGGTGCGCTCGTTGCCCAGCAGGAACTTCGCGTACGTCCAGCCCTTATTCTCTTCTCCAACAAGCTGATTCGCGGGCACTCGGACGTCTTCGAAGAAGATCTCGTTGACCTCGTGGCCGCCGTCGATCGTCTTGATGGGCCGCAGCGTGACGCCCGGCGTCTTCATGTCGAACAGCAGGAACGAGATGCCGGCCTGACGCTTGGGCGCCTGCGGGTCGGTGCGCACCAAACAGAAGATCCAGTCCGCGTACTGGCCCAGCGTGGTCCAGGTCTTCTGGCCGTTGACGACGTAGCTGTCGCCGTCCCGCACCGCGGTGGTGCGCAGCGACGCCAGGTCCGAACCCGCCTCCGGCTCGGAGAAGCCCTGGCACCACCAGATGTCGAGGCTTGCCGTCGGCGGCAGGAAGCGCTGTTTGACTTCCTCCGAACCGAATTCGGCGATCACCGGACCGACCATCTTGGTGTTGAAGTTGAGCGGCTCGGGGACGCACGCCAGCTGCATCTCGTCGGCCCAGATCTGGTGCTGGGTGGGCGTCCAGTCCTTGCCGCCCCACTCGACCGGCCAGTTCGGCACCGCAAGGCCGTGCTCGTGCAGAATCTTGTGGCTGGTGACGATGTCGTCGTGGTTCACCTCTGCCGAGCCCTTGCGCACCCGCTCGCGCAGTTCTTCCGGGATCTTCGTGGTGTAGATCGTGCGGAGTTCGTCGCGGAACGCGGCTTCCTCCGGTGTGAGCGCCAGTTGCACGGCGGCCTCCTGTCGTCGGGGGTGAACGTGGCCACCAGCGTCGGATGGATGCCCGGTTCTGGCGATGCGTTCTTGGTTCCATATTGACCCATCGCGTAGAGCGGTTGTGCACAGCCTCGGTTTAGTCCACAGTTGCCGGTCGCGGCGCCGCCCGGCGGGGCCCAGCTGGCGGTCGCCGCACCTACGGTCGGCGCATGCGGACAGAACTTCCCGCCGAGCGCCTCCAGCGGCGACTCGGTGCCGAACCCGACGCCGAGCCCGACGGCGCGGAGTCGATGTCACCGGCGGCGGACGAGGACCAGAATTCGCTGCTGCCACGTTGGCTGCCGGACGCGTCCCCGGATCGAGGCTGGATGGCCAGGCTGCGCGCCGACCCGGGGCGGACCGGCGCCATCGGATTGGCGATCGTGGCCGCGCTGGCCGTCCTGGTGACGGTGTTCACGCTGCTTCACGACCGGCCGGCGCCGGTGATGTCGGCGAAGCTGCCGCCGGTGGAGAAGGGGTCGACGGCCGGTCCAAAGCCGTCGGTGCCCCCCGGGCCCGACCGGCCCGTGGTGGTGAGCGTGGTGGGCCTGGTGCACAGCCCCGGGTTGGTCACCCTGGCGCCCGGCGCGCGGGTCGCGGACGCGCTGCAGGCGGCGGGCGGCGCGGTGAACGGCGCGGACACCGTCGGGTTGAACATGGCGCGCCCGCTCGGCGACGGCGAGCAGATCGTCGTCGGGCTGGCCCCCGGCCCCGGGCAGCCGACGGCGTTGGGCAGCTCGGTGGCTGCCGGTTCGACACCGACGTCGAAGCCGCCGCGGCCCGGGACGGGTTCGGTGAAGCCGAAGGCGGATGCGGTGCTCGACCTCAACACCGCGACCGCGGAGGATTTGGACACGCTGCCCGGCGTCGGACCGGTCACCGCCGCGGCGATCGTCGCCTGGCGGCAGGCGAACGGCAAATTCACCAGCGTCGACCAGCTCGCCGACGTCGACGGCATCGGCCCGGCGCGCCTGGAGAAGCTGCGCGCCCTGGTCCGTGTCTGACAACCACGACCAGCCGTGCCCCGGCGAATCGGCCGCGGCGCGCCAGGCCAGCAGGCCGGAGACGGCGGCCAACACCACACAGCACGCCGCCACCGGCCTGCCGATCGGCCACCAGATGCCGGCGGCGGTCACCACCCAGCAGGTGAGCGCGGCCGGTACCAGGCGTGCATCGAGGCGCGCCG
>NZ_LZJA01000123.1:0-28279 GCF_001666785.1 Mycobacterium sp. E3305
CATGGACAAGCCGCTGCAACGGTATTGGCGCGACGTCCATGTCGGCCAGCTGCACGCCATCCACATGCCTGGAACCATCTACCACGCGTCGGCACTGAGTTCGCTGGGTGTCGATCCGCCCGAGGGCCCCCTGCGGGCTTTGATCTAGGAGAGCACGTTGACCGACCTGAAAAGCCTGGGCTACATCACCATTTCGACGAACGACATCGACCGCTGGCGGCAATTCGCCTTCGGTGTCCTGGGTTTCGCCGAGGGGAATGGTCCCGACCCCGAGGCGCTCTACCTGCGGATGGACGAGCGCGCCGCCCGGCTCATCGTGGTGCCCGGTGAGACCGACCGGGTGCTGACGGTCGGCTGGGAGGTGCGTGACCGCCCGGCGCTGCAACGGGTCAAGGCGACCCTGGACGCCGCAGGGACCCCGTTCAAGCAATTGTCCGCCGACGAGGCCGAGGCCCGCCGCGTGGAAGAGGTCATCACCTTCGAGGACCCGGCGGGCACCACGCTCGAGGTCTTCCACGGTGCGGTGCTCGACCACAGCCCCGTCGTCACCCCGTTCGGCGCGAAATTCGTCACCGGCGACCAGGGCCTGGGCCACGTCGTCGTGCCGGCGACGGACCCGAACGGGCTGTTCGACTTCTACACCGAGGTGCTGGGTTTCCGCGCCCGCGGCGCGTTCCGGGTGCCGCTGCCGAAAGAGTTTGGGCCCGTGCGGGTTCGCTTCCTGGGCATCAACGAACGCCACCACAGCCTGGCGATCGTGCCGGCCGCACATCAGCGCGACCCGCGCCTGGTGCACATCATGGTGGAGGTCGACACCCTCGACGCGGTGGGCCAGGCGCTGGACCGCGTGAACGCCGAGGGCTTCCAGCTGTCCTCCACGCTGGGCCGGCACACGAACGACAAGATGGTGTCGTTCTACGTCCGGGCTCCCGGCGACTGGGACATCGAGTTCGGCACCGACGGCATGCGCGTCGACGAAACCTATTACACCGCAGAGGAAATCACCGCCGACAGCTACTGGGGTCACCAGTGGATCGGCGAAATGCCCGCAGCCATGCGGCTATGACGCCGGATACCGACGTCACGCCGGTCCCGGCCGCGTCGATCACGTCGTGGGACGACGAGGCCGACGTGGTCATCGCCGGCTACGGGGTGGCTGGCGCCGCCGCGGCGGTGGAGGCGGCGCGCTCCGGCGCCGAGGTTCTTGTCCTGGAGCGGACCGGATCCTGGGGCGGGGCGGCGGCGATGGCCGGCGGGTTCATCTACCTCGGCGGCGGCACCCCGCTGCAGAAAGCCTGCGGCTTCGACGATTCCGTCGACAACATGGCGGCCTTCCTCAACGTCGCGATGGGGCCCGGCGCCAACCCGGAGCGGATCGCCGACTACTGCGCCGGCAGCGTGGCCCACTTCGACTGGCTGGTCGGCTGCGGCGTTCCGTTCAAGGCGGAATTCTTCTCCGAACCGGGCTGGGAACCGATGGGTGACCAGGGCCTGATGTACAGCGGCGGCGAAAACGCCTATCCCTTCAACACGATCGCCTCCCCCGCCCCGCGCGGGCACGTCCCGCAGATGTCCAACAAGAAGCAGGGCGAGGCCAGCGCGGGCTACATGCTGATGAAGCCACTCGTCGAGACCGCCACCGCCGCCGGCGCACGCGCACTCTACGACGTGCGGGTGCAACGCCTCATCGTCGAAGCCGACGGCCGGGTGGTCGGGGTCCGGGCGCGCCAGTACGGCAACGACATTGCGGTGCGTGCCCGCAAGGGCGTGGTGCTCGCGACCGGCAGCTTCGCCTACAACGACGCGATGGTGGCCCGCTACGCCCCGCGGATCGCGGGCCGCCCGGCCGCCTCGATCGAGCAGCACGACGGCCAGGCGATCCGGATGGCGCAGGCGCTGGGCGCCGATCTGGCGCACATGGACGCCACCGAGGTCGCGATCTTCATCGACCCTCAGCAACTGGTGCGCGGCATCCTGGTCAACGGCCGCGGTCAGCGCTACGTCGCCGAGGACACCTATCCGGGCCGCATCGGCCAGCTGACGCTCTACCAGCAGGACAACACCGCCTTCCTGATCATCGACGACGACGCCCAGCAAGAGGCGATGGCGTCGTGGTCGCCGAAGTTCATGCTGCGCCCGGCGACCTGGGTGGCCGACACCGTCGCCGACCTGGAACGCGAGATGGGCCTGGCGCCGGGATCCCTGCAGGCGACCGTCGCCGCCTACAACGAGGGCGCGGCCCGCGGCGAGGATCCGCTGCTGCACAAGAAGCCGGAGTGGTTGCGGCCCATCGGTTCCCCGGTCGGCGCGATCGACTTGCGGGAGAACACCGGCGGTTTCACCCTGGGCGGCCTGGCCACCACGCTCGACGCCGAGGTGCTCCACGTCAGCGGCGAACCCATCCCCGGCCTGTTCGCCGCCGGTCGCTGCACCGCCGGCTTGGCCGCCTGGGGCTACGCCAGCGGCATCTCGCTCGGCGACGGCAGCTTCTACGGCCGCCGCGCGG
Organism: Mycobacterium sp. E3305; assembly: GCF_001666785.1. Taxonomy (NCBI): domain Bacteria; kingdom Bacillati; phylum Actinomycetota; class Actinomycetes; order Mycobacteriales; family Mycobacteriaceae; genus Mycobacterium; species Mycobacterium sp. E3305. The sequence continues at coordinate 2,507 of NZ_LZJA01000123.1, forward strand.
GCCGGTCCGCGGCCAAGGGCTGAGCCGGCCTGCACTGATCCCTACATCTCGCGCCCGACACAGATGTGGCCGGTGGCGCTTTTGGCGTGCCATGTGACAGCGCGCACAAGACTATGGTACAAACTGGGGTATCTCTAATAGTCATATACCAGCCAGATGCAATGGAGCTTTGGAGGACCGATGTCAGCGTCCCTGGAAACAGCAACTCCCACCGCCGTCATCGACCGCGTCTCCTTGGTGCTGGACGCCTTCGAAGGACCGGGACGGCTAACGCTGGCCCAGATCGTGCGTCGCACGGGCCTGCCGCGCTCGTCGGCGCACCGGATGCTCGAGCGGTTGGTTCAGCTGCGCTGGTTACGCCGCAACGGCCGCGACTACGAGCTGGGCATGCGGCTGGTGGAGTTGGGCTCACTGGCCGTGCACCAAGACCGCCTGGTGCGCGCGGCCGCCCCCTTGCTGGGCGAATTGCACCGCGCCACCGGCCTTGTCGTTCATCTAGCGGTGCTGGACGGGCCGGACGTTGTCTACCTCGACAAGATCGGTGACCGACTGATCAACGCGATCCCCACCCGGGTCGGGGGTCGGCAACCCGCGCACTGTACCGCGGTCGGCAAAGCCATCCTGGCCTATGGCGACCAGCAGGCCGACGTTGATCTGCAGGCCCGCAAGACCAAGTTTTCCATTTGCACCGGCTCGCAACTTGCCGCTGAGTTGGCCAAGGTGCGCGCCCACGGCGTCGCCTTCGAGCGCGAGGAGTCGCTGCTCGGTTTTGGCTGCGTGGCGGCCCCCATCGGCAACCCCGGTGAGGCGATTGCCGCGGTGTCGGTATGCGCACCGATGAATCGCATGGTGTTCGATCAGCGACTAACCACCCCGGTCCGCATGACCGCGGTGAACATCTGGCGCAACATCGAAGACGGCGCCCACCGGGTGGCGCCAACGCTGCAAACAATGCGACCGCTGCTGCCCCACCGCCCGATTCCGGCGCCGCAGCCCACCTTGCAGTACGCGTGAACCTCGACCCCCAGGTCGCCGAGCTGATCGAGGGGCTGGACGCGGGCTTTCCGCCGGTGCACACCATGACGGGCGCCCAGGCCAGGGCGGCCATCCGCGAGCGGCTGGTACCGCCCGCCCAGCCCGAGCCGGTCGCCGCAGTCCGAGATCACACCATTTCGGGCACCGGTGCGGACATCCCGCTACGGATCTACCGGCCCCGCGGCCATGCCGACGACGGCGGCCTGCCGATCCTGGTATACGCGCACGGCGGCGGATTCGTGTTTTGCGACCTCGACAGCCACGATGGCCTGTGCCGCAGTCTGGCCAACCTCGTTCCCGCCGTGGTGGTTTCCGTCGGGTACCGGCTGGCTCCAGAAAATCCGTGGCCTGCCGCGGCCGAGGACCTGTACGCCGCCACGCGATGGGCCGCCGACCTCGACGGCGTCGGCCGCCGAGGTTCGCGCGCGGTTGTGGTGGGCGGTGACAGCGCGGGCGGCAACCTGGCCGCCGTCGTGGCGTTGATGGCGCGCGATCGTGGTGGCCCGGCGATTGCCGCGCAGTTGCTGCTCTACCCGATGCTCGCGGCCGGCTTCGACACCGAGTCATATCGACTGTTCGGCAAGGGTTTCTACAATCCGACGGCTGCTCTGCAATGGTATTGGGACCAGTATGTGCCCGCATCCGCCGACCGCGACCATCCTTACGCCTCACCGCTCCGAGCGGACCTACATGGGCTACCGCCCGCGGTGATAGTCACGGCCGGGCACGATCCGCTTCGGGACGAAGCCATCGCCTACGCCGACGCGCTGCAATCCGCGGGGGTAGTCGCCGTGCGGTGCGGCTTCGAAGGTGGCATCCACGGGTTCATGACGATGCCGATGCTCGACATCGCTCACGAAGCCCGGCGGCAGGCGTGCCGCGAGTTGGCCGCGCTGCTGGGGTGATTACCGTGCTGCGTGCTGGGCGGGCTGCTCGTCGATCTTGGCAGGTGGTCCGTAGCGCTGGTCGGGATCGAGCACGCAGTGGGTGCGACCGAAAACGGTGACCATGCACTTGTTGTTGTGGTTGCATCGGCTGCGACTGGCCGGGTCGGCGATCATCTTGTTGACCAGGTCGGGTTCCCGCAGCAGCGCCCGACCCATCGCCACGAAGTCAAATCCCTCCTCTCGTGCGGTCTCGACGTGGTCGCGGCGGGTGATGCCGCCCAGCAGGATCAGTTTGGTGTTGCGCATCACCGGCACGAATTGGCGTGCGGCTTCGAGCATGTAGAGGTCGCTGTACGGGTAGCTGCCCATCACGCGCTTGCCGGCCAGCCTGATGGCAGGCCGTAGCGCAGCCGGCATGACGCGGGCGAATTCGCGCACCGGGACGTCGCCCCGGAACAGGTACATCGGCTTGAAGACCGAGGACCCTTGGGTCAGTTCGAGCGCGTCGAGGGTGCCGTCGGTGTCGAGGAGTTGCGCGGTGCGCAACGCCTCATCGATCCAGATGCTGCCGGGCAGTCCGTCGTCCATATTCAGTTTGGCGATGACGGCGATCCGGCCCCCGGCCATCTCGCGGACGCGTTCGGCGATCTCCCGTGACAGGCGGGAACGGTTGTCGATGGAGCCGCCGTACTCGTCCTTGCGGCGGTTGATGAGTGGGCTCAAAAACGAGCTCGGCAGATACAAGTGTCCGAAATGCAGTTCAACTGCGTCGAATCCGGCATCGATGGCTACCTGGGTTGCCGTGCCGAACTGGTCGATGACGGTTGCTATCTCGTCGCGGGTGATCGCCCGGCAGTAGGCCAACGATGTCGGGTTGACGAACCGGCTCGGCGACAGGGCGGTCACCCCGGTCAGCGCCCTAGGGGCCACCACCCCGGCGTGGCCCAGCTGGGCCGAGATGGCCGCACCCGCCCCATGCACGGCATCGGTAAGTCTGCGCAGGCCGGGCAGCGCCTGCGAGCTCATGACGATCTGACCCGGGGCGCTGGCGCCCTCGGGCGCGACACAGCAGTAGGCCACCGTCGTCATGCCCACTCCCCCGTCGGCGAACGCCCGGTGAAACGCGATGAGATCATCGGTGACCAGCCCCTGGGGCGATCGGCCTTCGGAGGTCGCGGCCTTGATGATCGGGTTGCGCAAGGTGGCCGGACCGAGCTGCACGGGACTGAAGGAAGCGCTCATTCCCCCACCGTGGTGCCCAACCGGATGGGGGGCAATGAGGTCCTCCCGATGGCCGGGACTGAACCTGTCCGGGGGTTGCCCACGATCTGTACGGTCACGCCCATGGCCGACGGTCGGATTTTCGTGATCGACAGGGTGGTGACGCGGCCTGGCTGCGCCCGGAAATTCGTGGAGACCTACCTCGCCGAGTACGCGCCCGGCGCCCGCTCCCGCGGAATGACGCTGCGCGATGTCCTGGTCAGCCCCCCGATCTGGTTCACGGATCGATCCAACACCGTCACCATCACCTGGACCCTGCCCAGCGCCCAGGCATGGTGGGAGATGACCTGGAAGGGCCGCCCCGACCCGACGCTGGGCCAGTGGTGGGACCAGATCGAGGAACTCGTCGCCGAGCGGTCCCGCTCGGTCGCCGCGGCCGCCGACGACGTCGACGGGCTCTGCGGTGTATAACGTCACCCGCCTCCTCGACGTCGCAGACGAACACCGCGACCGGATACTCACGCTGGTGCGCGCGAGCGCTGAGGCGACCGGCGCCCGTCACCGGCTCGTCGAACCGACGCTGCCCGGGGCGCGCAACGGCGGTGACGTCCTAGTCCACTTGAGGTTCGATTCCCCGAGTCAATGGCTCAGCGCCGCAGACGATTTCACCGCGATTTTGGGCGATCCCGCGATCACCCATGTCAACGGGGTCACCTACGGGGGTACTCCAACGCCCAATGGTGGCGGCCCGGGCACGGTCTACCGGGCCTTGCTTTTACGGGTGCTGCCCGACACCGACGTCGACACCGTCGCGCGTTTCGAGGACGAGTTGACCTCGATGCCGTGCTTCATACCGACGATCAGGGCATGGCAGCTCAGCCGGGTCGACGATGCGGTCGGAGCATCACGATGGACCCACGTGTTTGAGCAAGAGTTCAGCGACGTCGATGCGCTGATGGGCCCCTACCTGATGCATCCGATCCACTGGGCGGTCGTGGACCGCTGGTTTGATCCCGAATGCCCCGACGTCATCATCCGAGACCGGGTGTGCCACAGCTTCTGTCGATGCGATCACCCCGTCTTGACCACGTCACCCGCCTAGTCGATCTCGGGCTGATCCGCCCTATCCGCCGCGGGACTCACATCCCGGCGGGCAGGATGTTCGGATTGGCGTTCGCCGGCGGTTCGAGTGGCGGCAGTTCGGTTTTGCCGTCCAGGCTGTGCACCCGCAGCCGCTGTGACCACGGGTAGTGCAAGCTAAACGCGACTAGGCCGGTGCGTTCTGCCGCCGGTAGATGACACATCGCCAGCACGGTTTCGGCCAGATACTCCACCGGCTCGGTCGGAAAGCCCTCCGGGATAAGCGCGGATGCGCCGGGAGTGCGCACAGCGGTCGACGGGCCAACACAATTCACCGCGATGTTCGCGTCGAGCAGCTCGGCGGCCACCCCCTGGGTGAACCGGTGCAGTGCTGCTTTGCACGACGCGTAAATCACGTCGCCGGAGGTCTTGTTGTAATCGCGGTACGGCCGCACCGGTGCCACACCGGTGACCGAGCCGATGTTGACGATCCACCCGCCGCCCAGTTTGCGCATGTGCGGAACCGCGGCCTTGGTCAACACGAAGGGGGTGCGCAGATAGTGCTCGACGGTGCGGTCGAAGGTCTGCAGCGGCATGTCCTCGATGACCGAGTAGTCGGCGAAGCCGGCGTTGTTGACCAAGATGTCGATGCGGCCCGTGCGGTCGAGCACCTGGTCGACCAGGGTCTCGCGCGCCTGGGCGTCTTCGAGGTCGGCAACCACCCCGAAGGCCGACCCGCCGGCATCTTCGATCAGGGCGATGGTCTCCTCGATCGTGCCGGGTAGCGTGCGATCGGACCCGGCGCGCTGCGAGCGCGAGGGCGCGTGAGCGCGCGCCGTCACCGCGACGGTGGCCCCCTCGGCGGCCAGCCGCTGGGCCACCGCACGACCGATGCCGCGGCTGCTGCCTGTTACCAAAGCCGTCCTGCCAGTGAGCAACTCGTTCACCGCAGCGCAAAGTCCTGCTCGATCGGCGCTCGGTGCTGATGCCAGACGTCGACCAGTCGGTACGGGGTGGCCACCACCACCCGGCCCGAACCGGACCGGTAGTAGGTGTGGGCGTTGGGTGTGTGGCACCACACCGTGCCGAGCATCGCCTCGTCGATCGCGGCAACGTAATCTTCGTACGCCTGCTGGGTGACCTCGATCGTGGTGGCGCCGCGCAGTGCCATCAACTGCAAGCATTCGACGATGTAGTGCGCGAGCACCTCCATGGAGAAGTTCGCTCCCGCACCGTGTCCCGGGCTGTAGTTGGGTGCCGACATGATGAACAGGTTGGGAAAGCCGGGCACCGTGCCACCACGGTACGCACGGGGGTTGTCACCCCACTCGTCAGCCAGCTTCTTGCCGCCGCGACCGCGAATGTCCACGGTGGATAAGAAGTCCAGATAGTAGCCGGTCGCGTAGATGATGACGTCGAGGTCGATCTGCCGGCCGTCTTGGGTGACAATGCCTTTCGAGTTGACCTCGGCCGGTTCGCTGGCCTCCACGTCGACATGGTCGCGGGTCAGCGCCGCGTAGTAGCCGCCCGGGTCTCGGATGATCCGCTTGCCGTAGGGTGCGAAGTCCGGGGTGACCTTCTTGGCCAACTCGGTGTCTTTCCCGAAGGTGTCCTCGATGTAGCGCAGGCACATCTGCAAAAGGACGTCATTCGCCGGCGAGATCGACAGGTGGTCCTTGTTCCAGTCCGGGTCTTGCAGGATGATCGGGTAGTTGTTGTCCGCGGTGGCCCAATAGGACTTGAGCCGGTGCCACTTCGCGTAGTAGGGCAGGTTCCGTCCCAGGTAACGCCGGAACGGCGGCACCTCATCTGTCAGCCGCTTACGCGGCGCCACCCAGTGTGGTTGCCGCTGGAACACCGTCAGGTGCTCGACCTGGTCAACGCACGCGTCGACGATCTGTACGGCGGTGCAGCCCGCCCCGATCACAGCCACCTTCTTGCCGGTGAGATCGAGTGAAGAATCCCACAGCGCCGAGTGAATGCTGATGCCCGCGAAAGTGTCTCGACCCTTGACGTCCGGCCACCGCGGGCGGTTGAGGTAACCCGCCGCGGCGACCACAACGCTGGCGTAGCTGATCGTGCGGTGACCCTGGGTGTCTACCGCATGGAGTTGCCATTGGTTGCGTTCCTCGTCCCACCACAACGCCTCGATCTCGGTGCCGAACCGAATGTGGTCGCGCAGCTTGTGTTTATCGGCCAGCGTCACCAAATAGTTCTGATATTCGCCGCCCTGTGGGTAGTAGCTGCTCCAGTCCGGGTTCACCTCCCACGACAGCGAGTAATAGGCCGACGGCGTATCGACACCGATGCCTGGATAGGTGGTGGTCAGCCAGGTGCCGCCGACCTCGTCGTGGCGGTCAAAGATCTCAAACGCCACTCCCTCGGCTGCGGCGGCCAACGCCATGCTGATCCCGGCCAGGCCGGCACCGATGATGGCGATGTTGATCGTCTCGGGGATCGGCACGGTGCGCGGCAGGGTTGGCTGTGACCGCTGGAAGCCGCCCTGTTCGAGCAACAGGTCCACCTGGTCGTCGTCGACCGGCGAACCCAGCGCTACAGGTAGCAGCCGGGCGAAGAAGTCCCGGTCCACGGGTGCCGTCGCGTCGGCGCAACGTGGGCGTCCCAGCGCGTCAACGAGGGCCTCGACCAGCGATTCGGCCGTCTCGGGGTCTGTGACGCCGGCCCGTTCGGGCGGGTCGGCAACATAGGAGATCTTGGGCGCGTAGGTGTCGATCACCGACACGTCGCCGGTAAGCTGCGCCAGCACCGCGAGCAGCACACCCGGGTCAGCCTGACGCAGGTTGGTGCGCAGCTCGTCGGGGTCAGGAGCGGCCGGTCCGGTGGGCGACGTCGATTCGGTAGCGGCGGTCATGCCATCGAGTCTGAGGCCCGCGGTCACCCCGGGCACCGCTGTTGTCTACTCAGCGGGATGCCAGCATCACCGAAGCGGCATCGGGACCTAGTGTTCGTCGCATGCAACCGGCGCACCACGACGAGCGAGTGACACTCGAGCTCGACGCCACGATCGCCCAGGCGCGCAGTCAGTCGCTAGGAGATATTCCCCGCCGGTCAGCCCGCCGACACCCGGACAAAACCGCGATCATCGACGGTGATGTCGTGCTGACCTTCGCCGACTTCGACCAGCTGGTGGACAAAGCCGCAGCCGCGCTGCGCGACAACGGCTTTGCCCCCGGCGATCGCGTGGCGCTGCTGTCCCACAACTGCTGGCAGTTCGCGGTTTTGGCATTCGCGACCGCGCGCGCGGGCGTGGTCCTGGTGCCCATCAATTTCATGCTCACGGCCGAGGAGATCGCCTATATCCTCGGTCATAGCCGGGTCATTGGATTCATCGTCGAATCCGCCCTGGCGACGATAGCCGAAGATGCGATGCGTCTGGGCGGGGCGGTCACGACAAAGATTGCGCTGACGGCCGACGGGGCCATCCCTCCTGCCGGCTGGCACGACTTCGCTCAGTGGCTCACGACGACCACGGCCGCACCGAACCCGCCCATCGGCGATGAGCAACTCGTGCGGCTGATGTACACCAGTGGCACCGAATCACGGCCCAAGGCCGTGATGCACACCAGTCGCAGCCTGATGTGGCAATACGTCAGCACCATTGTGGCCGGTGCGATGTCACCGGACGACGTCGAAATCCACTCACTGCCGCTTTACCACTGTGCGCAGTTGGACAACTTCTTGGCCACCGACCTCTATCTGGGAGCGACCAGCATTATCCTGTCGCGGCCGGACCCCGAATTGGTCCTGCGCACCATCGCGCGGTACGGGGTGACGAATTACTTTGCGCCACCGACGGTGTGGATTTCGCTGCTGCGTTGCCCGATCTTCGACGACGTCGACCTGTCCAGCCTACGCAAGGGCTACTACGGCGCCTCACCGATGCCCGCCGAGGTACTGCACGAAATACGCAGACGGCTGCCGAATCTGAGACTGTGGAACTTCTACGGTCAAACCGAGATGGCGCCGCTGGCCTCGGCGTTGGGACCTGACGAGCAGGACGCGCACGCCGGCGCGGCCGGACGCCCAGTGGTCAATGTCGAAACCACCATCCTCGATGACCACGATTGCCCCGCAGCGCCCGGCATTGTGGGTGAAATCGCCCATCGCAGCCCGCATCTGATGGTCGGCTATCTGGACGACCCTGCTAAAACCGCGGAGGCCTTCCGCGGCGGCTGGTTTCATTCCGGCGACCTGGGTTACTACGACGAGCACGGGCTGTTGCATGTCGTGGACCGCAAGAAAGACATGATAAAGACCGGCGGCGAGAACGTCGCCAGCCGCGAGGTCGAAGAAATTCTCTACCGCCACAACGGGATCCAGGAGGCAGCCGTATTCGGCCTGACGCATCCGGTCTGGGTGGAAGCCGTGGTCGCCGCGGTAGTACCCCGCGACGGGGTCACCCTCACCGAGGACGACGTCGTCGTGCACTGCCGGCAGCACCTCGCGGGCTTCAAGACGCCCAAACGGGTCTTCTTCGTCGAATCACTGCCGAAAAACCCCAGCGGCAAACTTCTCAAGCGGCAATTGCGAGACGCTTTCACCCTCGAATTCACCAGCCAATGAAGGGACCACTCTGCCGTGTTTAAAGGCCGAATCGCGCGATTCGACGAACCGGGTAAGCCGTTCGACATCGAAACGGTGAGCCTCCCGGAGGTGGGGCCCGGTCAGATCCTGATCAAGGTGAGTCGTGCCAACATCTGCGGCTCTGACCTACACGCCTGGCACGGGACGTTCGCTACCGGCGGCCTGGGAGGTCAACTTCCCACCGTGTTGGGCCATGAAATGGTAGGCGCGATCGAAGCGCTCGGCGCTGGGGTCACCACCGATTCTGATGGCGCGCCGCTGACGGAGGGCACGCGAGTGGTCTTTCCCTACTTCTTCTCGTGTCACAAGTGCCGAAACTGCCTTGCGGGCAGGCGCAACGCCTGTCTGAAGCTGACGATGGCCATGCTCGGCCGCGCCGACGAGCCGCCCTATTTCGTGGGTGGCTACGCCGACTACTTCCTGCTGCCCGCCGGGGCGGTGGTCTACACGGTCCCCGATTCGGTATCCGATGACATCGCCGCAGGAGCCAATTGCGCTCTGTCACAGGTCATGTACGGTCTCGAGCGCGTCCATCTGCAGCTCGGCGAATCGGTGGTGGTGCAGGGTGCGGGGGCATTGGGTCTGTATGCAGTGGCGGTGGCCAAAGCACGCGGGGCTGCCCAGGTGATCGCCATCGACGGTGTGGCCGAGCGCCTAGAGCTGGCGACCGCGTTCGGCGCCGACACGGTCATCGACATCAATGACGTCGCGACGGTCAAAGACCGTACCAAGCTCGTGCGACAACTGACTGACGGCCAGGGCGCCGATGTCGTCGTCGAGGTGGTCGGCCACCCCTCGGCTATCGACGAAGGCCTCAAGATGCTGGGCCAGTTCGGCCGCTACGTGGAGATCGGAAACATCAACATTGGCAAGACCTTCGAATTCGATCCGTCCCGTTTTGTCTTCGGCAACAAGATGATGGTCGGGGTCTCGTTGTACGACCCCATCGTGTTGTCGCGGGCGCTGAAGTTTCTCGACCAACATCAGGCGCGGCTTCCGTTGCACCGACTGGCGGCGGCCTGTTACCCGCTCGACGACATCAACGACGCCTTCGCCGCGGCCGAGAGCAAGCGCGACGTTCGCGCGAGCATCGTGCCCTAATGACAGAAAGCAGACCACAACCAATGCATGACTACGCCAGGAAGACATTGTTCATCGGCGGCGAGTGGATCACGCCGGCCGGCGGGGACCTCATCGAGGTAATCGACCCCTCGACAGAACACGTCATCGGCACGGTTCCCGCAGGTACCGAGGCCGACGTCGATGCGGCGGTGTCCGCAGCACGGCGCGCCTTCGACCCGCTGATCAGCGTCGCCGAGCGCCGCCAGCGCGTCGCGGCGGTGATCACCGCCCTGGAAAAGCGTCTGCCCGACATCGCCGAGACGATCACCCGGGAAATGGGTGCGCCGGTGCGCATCGCGCAGACCGTGCAGACCCAGGTCCCGCTGGCGGTGGCTCGCGGATTCGCTGCCGTTCTTGATGGTTTCGAATTCGAAGAACGAGTGGGGAACTCGCTGATCCTGCGCGAACCCTACGGCGTGGTCGGCGCAATCACCCCCTGGAACTATCCGCTGTATCAGGTGGTCGCCAAGGTGGTCCCGGCGATCGCGGCCGGTTGCACGGTGGTTCTCAAACCCAGCAATGAAGCACCGTTGTCGGTGTTCGAGTTCGTCGAGGCCCTCGAGGAGGCCGGCCTGCCCGCCGGTGTGGTGAACCTGGTTTCGGGGCGCGGTGCGCGGATCGGCGAGCGCATCGCCGCCCATCCCGAAATCGACTTCGTCTCGTTCACCGGTTCCACGGGCGTCGGAGCCCGCGTCGGGGAGTTGGCCGGGCGGTCGGTGAAGAAGGTCGCACTTGAACTTGGCGGCAAGTCAGCCAACGTCATCCTCGACGACGCCGACCTGGCGACCGCGGTCAAAGTCGGAGTCGGTAACGCGTTCCTCAACGGTGGCCAGACCTGCATGGCCTGGACACGGATGCTGGTGCCCCAGTCCCGCTACGGCGAGGCCCTGGAACTGATCGAGGCCGCCGTGTCGAAATACACCGTGGGCGATCCACTCGACCCGGCGACCCGAATCGGACCCTCGGCTTCGGCGGGCCAGTTCGAAACCGTGCGGGGTTTCATCGAACGCGGCCAACGCGACGGTGCGCGCCTGCTCACCGGGGGCGCCGAGCCGATCCGCGAGGTCGGCTACTACGTCGCACCTACTGTGTTCGCCGACGTCGACCCGGACTCCGAACTCGGCCAAGAAGAGGTCTTCGGTCCCGTCCTGGCGGTCATCCCGTTTACCGACGAGGCCGACGCCCTGCGCATCGCCAACGGCACCCCATACGGCCTCTCGGGCGCGGTGTGGGCGGCCGACACCGACCGGGCCATCGCCTTTGCGCGCGGCGTGCAGACCGGCCAGCTCGACATCAACGGCGGCAAGTACAACCCGGTGGCACCGTTCGGCGGCTACAAGAAATCCGGCATCGGACGTGAACTCGGCCGCGCCGGATTCGAAGAGTACTTGCAGACCAAGTCCCTGCAGCTGCCGGCATGAGCGGGCCTCTCGACATCGCGACCAGCGGACCCACGCAGGTATGGACGATCGACCTGCCGCACCTCGGCAACGCGATCACCGACAAAGCGTTCATCTCCGCGTTCGAGGCCGCAGTCGATAATGCCAACGCCGACACCGACATTCGTGCGCTGATCCTCACCGGGCGCGGCAAGATCTTCTCCGCCGGCGGCAACGTCAAGGAAATGGCCGACCGAGAGGGCATGTTCGGCCTGGACGCTCGGGCCCAACGGCACGCCTACATCGACGGCATCCAACGTATCCCGCGGGCACTGGCCCGCCTCGAGGTTCCACTGATCGCAGCGGTCAATGGGCCGGCCGTCGGCGCCGGCTGTGATCTGGCGATGATGTGCGACATCCGGGTGGCCTCCGAGCGGGCGTCCTTCGCCGAGAGCTTCGTACAGCTCGGCCTGATCCCCGGCGACGGGGGCGCCTGGTTTCTACCGCGGGCGGTGGGCTACGAGCGCGCCGCCGAGATGACCTTCACCGGTGACCGCATCGACGCTGCGACCGCCCTGCAGTGGGGGATGGTCAGCCGGGTGGTGCCCCACGACGACCTGCTCTCCCACGCGCACGCGCTGGCCGAGCGCATCGTCAAGAACCCGCCGCACGCGCTGCGGATGGCCAAACGGTTGCTGCGGGAATCGCAGACGGCATCACTGGAAACCACCCTGGGGATGGCCGCGGCCATGCAGCCGCTGGCACACCGCGATCCCGAACATGAACGCCGTATCGCCAAGTGGAAGACGACCTGATGGCGCTACCGCGATTGGTGCCCCCGGCTGCCGTGGGCCCCTCGACGCAGGCGCTACGCGCGGAGGTCCGCCAGTTTCTCGCCGACCAACGCGCCGCAGGCGCCTACACCCCGTCGGTGGATGCCTGGCTCACGGGGTGGGACGAGACTTTCACTGCCGCCCTGGCGGCGCGTGGCTGGATCGGTATGACGGTCCCCGTCGAGTACGGCGGACACGGGCGCTCATTTCTGGAACGGTTCGCGGTCACCGAGGAGCTGCTGGCCGCCGGCGCGCCGGTCGCCGCGCACTGGATCGCCGACCGTCAGATCGTGCCTTCGCTGCTGAAATACGGCACCGAACTGCAGAAGTCGCAATTCCTGCCGCGGATCGTACGGGGCGGCTGCTTCTTCGCCATCGGTATGAGCGAGCCCGATTCCGGTTCCGATCTGGCCAGCGTGCGCACCCGCGCCGTGCGTGTGCAGGGCGGTTGGTCGCTGTCGGGCACGAAGGTTTGGACATCGGGCGCCCACCGCGCCCACGCGTTCATCGTTCTTGCCCGCACCGCACCGGTGGATCCAGGCCAGCGCCATGCCGGGCTCAGCCAATTCATCGTCGATTTAAGGGGTTCGGGGGTGCAGGTGCGTCCGATCATTTCGATGAACGGAGCCCATCACTTCAACGAGGTGATCCTCGACCAGGCATTCGTGCCCGACGCCATGGTGTTCGGTGACATCGGTGCCGGCTGGACGCAGGTGACGTCCGAGCTGAGTTTCGAGCGCAGCGGACCCGAACGCTTCCTGTCCACATTCGTTCTGCTCGCAGCGACCACCGCCAACATGGCCAACCAGCGCATTTCGCGAGATGAGAGCCTCGGACGCCTGGTGGCCCGCGTCGCGGGCCTGCACCAGATGTCGACCGCAGTCGCGGGCGCCCTGGAGCGCCATGAGCCCGCTGACGTGGCCGCGGCTGTGGTCAAGGTGCTGGGCACCACCGTCGAAGGTGACATCGCCGACCTCGCTGAGCGGCATGGCGGCGTCGATGCGGCGTCCTCGGAGCTGATAACCGCCGCGGTGGACCAGCGCCCCGGTTTTACCCTGCGTGGCGGAACCAACGAGGTGTTGCGCGGTGTAATTGCCCGCGGATTGGGGATCCGGTGACAACCTCACCGATCGACGCGGCCCCGGTGGACCCGGCCCTGATCGACATGATGCGCGCGGTGTTCGGCGCGTACCGAACAATGCAATCACCCGCCGCTGTCGATCGTGACGCGCAGCTATGGCACCAGCTTGACGAGCTCGGGCTGGTGCGCCTGACCGGCCCCGAGCACTCCGGTGGCAGCGGCGCCGGCTGGCATGAGGCGGCCCAGCTGCTGACCGTCGCCGTTCAGCACGGCGCGCGAATCCCTCTGGCTGAGCATGATTTATTGGCATGCTGGCTGCTGGAGGCCAGCGGATCGCCATGCGACGACGCGGTGCGGACCGTGTGCCTGCTCGATGCCCAGGGCGCCGCGAGGGGCGTGCCCTGGGCGTCTCGCGCCCAACAGATCGTGGTCATCTGGCAGCGGGGCGGCGAGTATCACGCCGCCGACGTCAATGCCGAGTCGTTGGATATCACGCCCGGCGCCAATGCGATTGGCGAGCCACGGGATATCGTCGTCGCCGACCCCGCCGGCTTGTGCGGTGTTCCCCTCGAGGCGAGTGTGGTCGACCAGCTGCGGCTGAAATCGGCCTTGGTGCGCGGGGTGCAAGTGTGTGCGGCGCTGGACCGGATTCTGGAGCTTTCGATCGAGCACGCGAGCTCACGCGTCCAGTTCGGTCGACCCCTTTCGCGATTTCAGGCCGTGCAGAACATGATCGCCGACATCGCCGCGCAGGCGGCTCTGGCGCGATCGGCCACCGAGGCGGCGCTGACGGCGGCGGTCACTAGCGCGTGGTCGGCTTCCAACCTCGCCTTCCTTGTCTCGGTGGCACGTTCGTGTGTGGGCCAGGCCGCCTCCGTGGTGGTGCGTAACGCTCACCAGGTTCATGGCGCGATCGGCACCACACGGGAGCACCGGCTACACGAGTTCACCCGGCCTGCCCTGGTGTGGCGGGGGGAGTTCGGATCCGTGCAATATTGGGACGAACAGGTCACGTCGGCCGCGCTTGGGGCGGGAGCCGCCGGGCTATGGAGCCTGATCGGCGGCTGAGCCATGGACGGTGTTCCACTCAACGGGCGCCGGGGTGTTAGCGGGGCCACAGCCGGGATTGACTGTGGGCATGAGCAACGACATCACGCTGTCGGAACTGCAGGAGTTCATCGCCGCCTTCTGGTACCACTACGACGAAGCCAACTATGACGAGCTGGCCGCCAGCTACGCCCACGATGTGCACTACCTGACCCGAAGCGACAGTGGCGCAAGTCCTTTCGAGGAGCTGATGTCGCCCCAACTCGACAGTCGTGACGCGGTCATCGAGTGGCTGTCCGAGCATCGCAAACAAAGCCCCTACCCGCTGCGTCACCACGCCACCAACGTGCACCGCACCGGCACCGATAGCGGCGTAACCCGCGCCCGCTTTTACATCTTCGTCAATCAGATCGCCAACTTCGTGCCGTTCGCGGTGTCCAGCGGGGTGGTCAACGTCGGCGTGCGCCGAGGCCCCAATGGGCTGGAGTTCACCGATATGGACGTCGTACTGGATGCCACCAACTCCGTGCTGCTATCCGAACTGCACAGCGACACCGCCACCGCGTCGCAACCATGACCGTTCAAGAGCTCTTCTCTGGCGGCGTCGCCGTCATCACCGGTGCCGGCTCGGGCTTTGGTGCCGGCATGGCCCGATACGCCGGCAAATTGGGCATGACCGTGGTGCTCACCGATGTCGATGCGTACAGCATCGCCGCCCTGCGCCAGGAGCTCACCGCCGCGGGAAGCACCGCGGTCGATATGGTCTGCGACGTAAGGGATCCCGTCGCCATGCAAGAACTCGCCGACAAGACCTATCGCGATGTCGGGCCGGTGCGGTTGCTGGTGAACAATGCCGGAATTGAACAGTTCGGCTACCTGTGGGACACCCCGGTGGTCAACTGGCAGCGGATCGTCGACATCAACATCAGCGGGGTCTTCTACGGCATCCGCGCGTTTCTGCCGCGAATGATGGCGAGCCCTGAGCAGGCGTGGGTGTGGAATGTGTCGTCTGTTGGTGGGGTCGTCGCGATGCCATTGCAAACGCCCTACATTGTGAGCAAGCATGCGGTGCTGGCGATGACCGAGTGTCTCGACCTAGAAGTACAGTCCAGCGGGCACGACCACCACATTCATGTCCAGGCGGTGCTGCCCGGCCCGGTGCTGTCCAACATTTTCGAATCAGCCGGCGGCGTCGACGGCAATGAGGCAACCGACGTCGCGGCTGCCGAGGCACACCGTACGGCCATGCTCGACCTGAAGGCCGACGCGATGGACCCGCTGACAGCTGCCGCGGTGGTGTTCGAGCAAGCCGCAAAGGGCGGTTTCTATCTGCTCACCCATCCAGACTACGTTCGGTCGGCGATGCAAGAGCGTGCCAATATCCTTGCGTCCCAACAGGCGCCGGTATTGCGCACCGAGCGCCGGTTCGACCCCGCGCGGCATTAACGTGCCGACTCCCCCGCTGGATCCCGACGCCGCCGCCCGAGTCGCGTCGTTCGGTACGATCCCGCCGATGCGCCAACGCGGCCTAGCCGCGGTGCGAGCCGCGATCGAATCCGCGCCGCTGCCCGAGGCAATGCCACAGATGGACAGCGTCACCGACGTCACCATCCCGGGGCCAGCCGGGCCGATACCCGCGCGGATCTACCGTCCCACCAAGGATTCCCACACACCCGTGCTGGTGTATTTCCACGGCGGCGGCCTGGTCATGGGATCCAACCACTCGTTCGAACCGCTGGCCCGCGCGCTCGCCTCGGCGTCGATGTCCACCGTTGTCGCCGTCGACTACCGCCTGGCCCCGGAAGCGGCACCCCCGGCGCAGTTCGACGACGCCTACGCCGCCACTGAATGGGTATCACGCCGAGCCGCGGAGCTACGCGTCGACGCCAACCGGCTCGCAGTGGTCGGCGACAGCGCCGGAGGTTCGTTGGCGGCCGCGGTTGCACTGGCCGCACGTGACCGCCGCGGTCCGGCGATCTGCGCGCAGGTGCTGCTGTACCCGGGCCTGGATCGCGACATGACGGCCCCGTCGGTCGCTTCGACGGCCGACGCGCCGCTCCTCACCCGCGACGACATCGACTACATGCACGCACTTGCCGACGGAGATGCCGGGCCGCCCGAGGACCCGTACCTGGTTCCCGCCTACGCCTCCGACCTTTCTGGGCTGCCGTCCGCGATCGTGGTCACCGGTAGCTGCGATCCAATCCGGGACTGGGGTGAGCGATACGCGGCCCGGCTGCGGGACGCCGAAGTTCAGACCACCCTCACCCGCTATCCGGGTACCTACCACGGCTTTCTGATGTACCCCGACGCGACCGCCCGCGGCCGGCTCGCCATCGCCGAAATCGGCGCGGCATTGGACGCCAAGTTCGCCAATCCGCTCCCATTTTGACGTCCCGATCACCGGACACGCGTCGACCGTACGACGACGGTGCCGGAGACAATCCCACCAATCCAAACATGCAGAAGGAGACCGCTGATGCTTACGGATGAGCGCCGGATGGAGCTTTCCAACGTTTTGCGGCCCGCCGCCCCGCCGCGCGAAATCGACAACGTCTACACCACCGACCAACGCGAGCGGCTGCTCAATGTCGTACACGCGCACGGCCCTTGGAAGCTGATCATCGCCCAACACTTCGCGTCGGCCGACGAATTGATGGCCACCATGAGCGGTGCCTTCCCCGAGGGATTCACTCCGTCGCTGGACCTCTTTCTGACGCCGACGTTCCGTGGCTACCTGGCCAACTACGGGGCCATCCTCTTCCCTGAGCTGCACGACTGCTTCTACAACGCCACGTTCCTCGAGCACGCCAAGAGCTACTGGAACGCCGAGTACGCCAAGCCTGAGATGATGCTGTTCAACATCAACGGCCCCTGCGCCAACCGCGATCCCGGCCATCTGGACTCGCCGAGCTTTCGCGGTGTACGCCACGAGAACGCCCCCACCTGGCTGTGCAGCGTGATGGGCAAGTCCGGTCTGTTCACCGACTACCTCATCAAAATGGCTCAGGTCATCACCTGGTTCTCCCTCGACGAGGGGTCCGGTTTTACCTATTGGCCCGACGGCCCACTCAAGCCCCCCTCCCGGGTCTTGCCGCCGATCAATAACCGCGGAGTGGTCGTTCAGAACGAGATGATGGTGCACCGCGGAGAAGCCAACGGGCCGCTGGAACAACAGATTCCGCCGGGGCTGGCCTTCGACACCGTCTTCGCCGGCGACCCGGCCGACCCCGACCACTGGCTTCTGAAGAACGGCGACGACGTCATCGCCCGCCACCACACCGACGAGTTGCGTTTCCTGGTCCACTGGTCCGCCGAAGTGTTCTCCGACTTCGAGGAACTCAAAAAGAACATGGACGGCTCCGACGACATCACGATCGAACGGGCCATCGGCATCATGATCGACGACCTCAAGGGCAAGGGCATCAAGCTCGACACTCCCAGCGATCCCCTGCACGACCCTGGATTCATTGCCGCGCTTAATGCTGCCTACGACCTCGGCGGACCCACTACCTATCCAGAAGAAGCGCCACTGAGTGCGTTCCAATTGGCTTAAGCACAGAAAGCGCAGCATCAAGGATCATTTCGGCGAATCCGGGGCATCCCGACTTGGCCGGCTTCGGGACGTGCGGTGACGTTTAGCCCGCCACCGCCCGATGAAGGCGCTCTCGTGGTGGGGCAACGAAATGCCTAAGAGAGCTACACGACGTTGGATCTATCGTGATCGACCGACCGTGAGCTGCGGCTCAGACACCCGGACACGCTAGCGTTCCTACGATCATCTGCATGGCGGATCGCAACGCGGATTGCAGGGCGGCGAAATCGCCGTGCTGGACCCAGTGGACGTAGGCGTGCCGACACGCTTGAACCACCAGCTGGGCAGGCAGCTCTCGGGTGAATGGGTCATCGCCTAGATCGAACCGGGCGGCAAGGAACTCGGTGATGGAAGCGATAAGGTCTTGTCCCCAGTCCAGCCACCGCAATCGGTATTGGGGATCGCTGATCATCATCGCCATGAACCTGCGATCGATCTCCATCCGGCCCCGCCGGGGAACTTCGGTGCTAAATGCCGCAACGAGGACCTCGACGGTGTCGCTGTCCGGTGCTGCGTCACGCAGGGTCTCGATGCTCAGCCTGCCGAATTCACGGAATAGCGGCATAACGACGTCTTCTTTGACCGGGAAGTACCGGTGAAACGTACGCGGCGCAATGCCCACCGCTTCGCAGATCCGCTCGACGGTCGCCGAGGTAGACCCGTCGGCGAGAAAAGTGTCGCGGGCAGCTAGCGCGATGTGCATCCGAAGATCCTCGGCGCGGCGCTCCGCGTGCGTCGCCGGACTGCTCACCAGCCTTGCCTCACTTCCTCGCCACACGAACTGCACGTCAATCCTAACCGCGGCAATCCCTTGACTGATGTGCTCGGACTCGCGACGGCATCCCGCTGAGCGGGATCGCGATGGTGACCCGCACCCCTGCGGACTAACATCGTGTTGTCAGATTCTGCCATTCATGTCGCAATCTGACACGCCAGCGCAGTGACGTGCCGCCCAACAGTGGCCCTTTGACAGGTATGCGATGGCCCGCCCCCAGGCGGGCTGAACCACCCAGCCAACGAGGTCACGACACCAGCCGAGCCCAATTGAGGAGAAACCCCGATGACCACTGAGACCGAAGAACTCAACTATGACGACTACACCCATGACTTCATGGGGAAGGTCGGCAACGTCCAAGACTTTTCCCGCGATTTCCTCATGGGCCTAGCGCGAGTGTTCGAAGACGTCTTGAACTTCATGCCCTACGCCCACGTCAAGATCTATTCGGAGAAGGTCGGCATTAGCGCGGCCATGGATGTCGCCGCGGAGCTGTCGCGGGCGGGGATGCGCCAAGTGATGCCGATGGGGCGCTACATCGCCCCTCCGGGTTGGGACTGGAAAAACGCTCAATACCAAGCGATTCCCTTTGATGTTCAGACTGAGGACCTGACCAAGCCGGCCCTGATACGTCTGATCAAAACCTATTGGGACCAGTACCTCAAAGGACACAACTATTTCATCGACCAGTGGACCAAGATCCTCCCTGAGGAGGAGGTCTGGCTCGGGCTTCCCGACATGTATCAACTCATCATCGATTACCAATACCCCAAGCTGGCCAGAGTGTTCAAGATCGAGCCAGTGCACGTAGTGGACTTTCTCAAGTTGGCCTGCCTGAGCATCGATGGCACGCTCGGGTACGGCGGCGAGTACATCGTGTACAACCCCGATCACGTGGTGCTCAACATGCGTCGGTGCGAAGTGCTGCAGAAGTACACCGACGAAGGCCTCTACCCACCGGCACGGGCCTGGATGAACTGCACTTTTGAGCAGCGAATCTCAGCCCCGTTCTTTCCTGGGTGCAAACTCGACATCAACTTGCCGCCAAAGGATTTCAAGTTTGCCCAAGGAGAACCATTCTGCGTGTGGACGTACACGCGCGGTGAAGCAAACCATCAAGCGGCCGCGGCCGCCCCTGATCCCAGAGCCAGCGCGATGAAGAAGATCCCCATCATGCCGGTGTCATCCACCTAGGAAGCGGCGTGGCCGCGGATCCTCGGCCAAGAGCTGCGGGGCCCGGCCGTCATGCCGACGTCCCGGCGCTTCCATCGACGATCGTAAGCGTGCCGGCACGCACGGCATCCGTGATCGACTCGGTAAGAGCCGAACATGACAGGAACAGATCACAACGTCCATATGGCGCTAGCTGTGCAGCAGCGGAACGCTCCTCACAGCGGGCCAGGGCCGAGGCTGTCCACTGCACGCTCGTCTGGCTCCAGCTGCTTTTACGAACCTGCACTCGCGCTCGACAGCGCCGACATACCACGGGCAACATGGGCATGTCGGCGAGGCGCTCGTCCTCTCTCACAGGCGAAGCCACCGTCATCACACCGAGTCTTTGGCGGTAGCCTGCGCAGCGATATTGGACTCGACCACCTTCATCCACGCCTCGTACGGACGGGTGGTGTCGAGCTCAAACTCGAAGCGGTCCACCATATCCGGTTGGACATCGGCGACATCGACGTAGAACTGTTCGTACCATCGACGTAGTTGGTAAACCGGGCCGTCTTCTTCGACCAAGAGCGGATTATCGATGCGCGCCTTGTGCCGCCAGATCTGCACATCTTGTTCGAAACCGAGTTTGACGAAGTCGCCCAGGGCGACCGCAGTCTGCACCGCGACATCATCGGGTAGCGCCTCGGATTTCTTGACGATGATGCCGTACTGCAGCACAAAGGAATTCGCGTCAACTGGGTAATGACAATTGATCAAGACGGTGTGGTGGTCACCATCCGCGTAGTGATAAGTCAGGTCGTCGACCATGAAAGACGGGCCGTAGTAGGAAGCCACCGATGTCGTGCCGAGCAACTGCGGACCTTCTGTGCCACCCAGGTCCGGTCGGCCCGCACTGTTCATGTACTGGGTAGCCACGTGCCCTTCGAAGATGTTCTTGAAATGAGTGGGCAGGGAGCCGTGGATGTAGAAGAAGTGGGCCATGTCCACGACGTTGTCGATGATTTCACGGCAGTTGGTGTTCACGACGGTCGTGTACCAGTGCCAATCGGTCCACTCGTCGCTGGTGGCGCCTTCGATGCGTGGGATCGCGACCTCAGGTGGGGGCGGTTTGCGCTCGGGATCGTTCCACACAAACAACATGCCGTCCTGCTGCAGGGTGGTCCACGCTTGCGTGCGGGCCAGCTTGGGTGTGCGCTTGCTGTAGGGCACCAGCTTGCAGCGTCCGTCACCACCCCAGCGCCAGTCATGGAACGGGCACGCCACCTCGTTGCCCTTGACCTCACCTTGCGACAGGTCACCGCCCATGTGGCGGCAGTAGCCGTCGAGGACATTGACCTGTCCATCACCGCCGCGAAACACCACCAGCTTCTGGCCGAAGGCATTGATCGCGTGCGGTTTGCCGTCACTGAAGTCTTTGATGAGACCTAGGCAATGCCAGCCGCGGGCGAATCGCGTTGGGGCAGCATCGGCCTCGATCAGCCGAACTTCGCCGGCTTCGGACTGCGAATTCATGGGCGCCATTCAACCCCGACTGACCGGCAGGTGTAGGGCACGTGTTCCACTGATCAGGACGCCTCTTCCCGCCAAGCGGCCCGGCCGCTTACCGTTACCAGGCGTGACAACGCACAGCGCGACGATTCCTGCTGGACTTCCCGTGTCCGACACGACGGTGGACCTACTCGTGGTCGGTTCGGGAACCGGCATGGCCGCAGCACTCGCCGCCCACGACCGAGGGCTCTCCGTGCTGATTGTCGAGAAGTCCTCGTACGTGGGTGGTTCGACGGCACGTTCCGGTGGGGCGCTGTGGCTGCCCGCGGGCCCGGTGTTGCAGCGGGCCGGTGCCAACGACACCGCCGAGCGCGCCGCCACCTATCTTGACTCCGTGGTTGCGGGCTCAGCGCCGCCTCCGCGTTCCGCGGGGTTTTTGACACATCTCTCCGCGACCGTCGAGCTGCTCGAGCGAACGACTCCGATGCGGCTCTTTTGGGCCCGGGAATACTCCGACTACCACCCCGAAGAGCCCGGTGGCAGCGCAGCCGGGCGTACCTGCGAGTGCCGGCCTCTAGACACTGCCGTCCTGGGCGAATATCGCAGCCGGCTACGGCCAGGAGTCATGGAGGCCGGCTTCACCATCCCTACGACGGGCGCCGACTACCGTTGGCTCAATCTGGTGGCGCGGGTGCCGCGCAAGGGGATTCCGACCCTGGCGAAACGATTGGCCCAAGGTCTCGGTGGCCGGCTGCTGGGCCGGCACTATGCCGCGGGCGGCCAAGCCCTGGCCGCCGCCCTGTTCGCCGGTGTGTTGCGCGCTCAGATCCCGATCTGGACCGACACCAGCTTGGTGCGCCTGGTCGGCAGCGGTGACCGCGTCAGCGGTGCGGTTGTCGGCCATGGCGGCCGTGAAGTGACCATCACGGCCCGGCAAGGGGTGGTGCTGGCCACCGGCGGCTTTGACCACTGCATGGAGATGCGCTGGAAATTTCAGTCCGAGTCACTGGACCCCAACGTCAGCCTGGGCGCCGACTCAAATACCGGCGAGGGGATCCGCGTCGCCCAAGAACTCAGCGCAGACATCGATCTGATGGACCAGGCTTGGTGGTTTCCCGCGATCGCGCCGCTGCCGGGCAAGGCGCCCGCTGTCATGCTCGCGGAGCGATCACTTCCGGGCTGCCTCATCGTCAACCAAAATGGGCATCGCTTCGCCAACGAGTCGGCCGACTACATGTCGTTCGGTCAGCGATTGCTCGAACTCGAGCAGTCCGGGCAACCGGTAGAAGCAATGTGGATCATCTTCGATCAGCAATACCGCAACAGCTATGTCTTTGGCGCCGAACTGTTTCCGCGCATGCCCATTCCACAGACCTGGTATGACGCGGGTATCGCGGTGCGCGCCGACAGCCTGCGCGAACTCGGCGCTCGGATCGGCACTCCCCCGTCAGAGTTCAACCAGACGATGACGCGTTTCAACGAAAGCGCTGCTCTTGGCGAGGATCCCGACTTCGGTCGCGGCCGCAGCGCCTATGACCGCTACTACGGTGACCCGACGATAACGCCGAATCCCAATCTGCGACCGTTGACCAAGGGCCCGTTCTACGCTGTGAAGATGGTGCTCAGCGACCTGGGTACCTGCGGTGGACTCAAGGCCGACGAGCGGGCACGGGTGCTGCGCGAAGACGGCACTGTCATCACCGGGTTGTACGCCATCGGTAACACCGCCGCCAACGCGTTCGGAGCCACATATCCCGGCGCGGGCGCAACGATCGCCCAAGGGTTGGTATACGGCTACATCGCCGCCAGAGACGCCGCCGGCGGCGGTTAGTCGTCTCGGCGCTTGGCTTGGACCTGCTTTTCCACCTCACGCCAGTACCCGGGCGTGGGGCGTAATTTGCCCGATCCGCCTTTCGCCTTCTGCATGGAGCCGTCGGCCTCGTCGATTTCCTTCATCAGTTCCAGCGCAAACTCGCGCTCGGCGGCGTAGTACTTGGCCGCCCAGCGCAGCGCGAGCACTGAGTAGGCCCAAGCGGGCTCGTCCTCGGCGCCTTCGGCGTCCTCGACAGCTTTGCGATGCCTGGCTTCGGCGTAGGCCACGTGGTCCTGCAACATTTCCTTGAGCCGAGCGGGGGTCGTCAGATGACCGAACGTCACGCGCATCAGCACGCTGTGTTTGAGCACCGGCGGATCCACTGGGGCATTGTTGGTCCAGTCGGTGACGGCGTCCAACCCGGCCGCGGTGATCTTGTAGAGCCGGCGGCTGCGGGTGCCCTCGTCACGTTCGATGCGTGATGTCACCAGCCCCAAGCTTTGGAGCTTCTTCAGCTCGGTATAGATCTGGCTGTTCGACGGGCTCCAGTAGTAGAGGTCAACGCTCCAGTCGATCCATTTTTTCAGGTCGTAGCCGGAAACTTCCTCTTCATAAGAGAGCATGCCCAGCAACGCCCAACTGGTGGCGGCAAGTGCCGACTTCACCGGCTTATCGCTGGGCTCGGCCATTTTGCCAGATTAACAGCACAGCCGAGATGTCCCTGTGCTATGCCCGCTGGACGGGACGCCACCTTCCGGACCGCGACCGCTCACTTCACGCTGGTAGGCGATGACCACCGAAGTCGCCAAGCGTCGACTCCATGTGCAGCGTCCCCCGGTTCTGCAGCGTGCGGCCCGCACCACGCCCGCTGCAACGCCAACAGTCGGCGTGCCACGCCTGAGGGACGCCGCGCCCCGGCTCGCGGTTCGCTGTCAGCGAGGGCGAGGACCTTGCCAGCGACACCGCCGACACCGGGGATTTGGGTATACCGATGACTGACCCCTCGTCTACATACGAGCTACTGGCCATTTCCGTTCGCAAACTCATCGACGCAACAATCCGAACGGAGTTGGAGCCCAACGCTATTGCCTCCACAACGGCCGAGATAGACGCAATCACAGGCCGACTGAGCGCCGAGCAGATACCTGGATCGTTCGGCGAGCGCACCCGCGCCGACGGGCAAAACGCGGCTTCAGGTAATGCGGTGATCGGAGTCCGCAACCCGTTGGCTCCCCCACTCGTGATTCACGAGGGAAACGGATTGGTTTGGTCGGAACTCGTCCTCGGTGCAGCCTATGAAGGACCGGCGGGTTACGCGCACGGCGGTGTCTGCGCGATGGTGTTGGACCATGTACTGGGCGCTACCGCCCACAAGCCAGGGCGGCCGGCCTACACCGGGACGCTGACCCTGCGCTACCACCGAGGAACCTCGCTACGAAAGCCTCTTCGCGCCGAGGCCTGGGTCGACCGCGTCGAAGGGGTCAAGACCTTCGCCGCTGGACAGCTCAGCGACAGCGATGGCGTAACCGTTTCAGCAGAAGGGGTTTTCATTCATCCGCGGGAGTAAGCAAAACATCGCCGATAGAGCACGCCTACGACCCATCCCAGACATCGCGTGTTGGAAAGTGCCGAGCCGGGCTGCCCCCATCATCATCTCTGACCGCGGATCTGACGAAACAAACCACCGCATAAGGCCTGAAAAGTTGCGCTTGAGTCAAGCACTGGGGTGCGTCTGAACAGCGCGCTGCGGAAGACCGCTCTCTTCAGTGGCCGGGGGCCTAACCCCGGGCAACTTTATGAACCGGCTTTTGGAGACTCTCGTATCAGGGCGCGATTACCGGCGTTGGGGAGCGAGGCGCTTCAACGCGAGTCCCCCCTCGAAGGGGCGGTAGCCGAACGCGGCCGGGGCACGGTACCCGGTGTCCTCAAGGGGGGTATGCACTTCAGCCACGGTCGGCCCGATCTCGGCTGCAATCGGCGCCAGTGCATCGAGGTCGAATCGGTACAGCCGGGCCGCGTTCTCCGCCAGAATTTTTCGGCACTCGCTTTCCGATCTGTTCTGTAGCGCCCACCGGATGGCCAGCCTGGATTGAGGAGTGAAGCCCTCCTCGTGCGGATAGTCGCTTCCCCATAGAATGTGGTCTGCACCCATGAAATCAATCATCACTGATTCAAAGGGCGCCAATTCGCTGGCCAGGTAGCAGTTCCGCTGGGCGTACTGACTCGGCGTGAGGGTAAGCCCATCGACCGAGGAACCACCGAACATGCCGTACGTGCGGTTGCCGGCTTCGGACTTCATCGTCGGGACCATCGCATCGAGCGTCATCAGTTGCTGCTGTACCCACAGTGTGCCCTGCTCTGTAGGGGCGAACCGTAGCGTGGGGTAACGCTCGAAAACCCCGGCCAGGATGAGATGGCCCAGGCTGCGCTGGGCCCACAGCGCCATTTCCGTGATGAGCCGATTTGGCAGTTGTGCAGCCAACTGGATCTGACGATCGTGCAGCACGGCGGTCCGGGAAGTCCGGCAATGCCCATGGATCAGCCGGCATCCAACGCCGTGCTCATCACGGAAATGGCGCTGTGGGCCCAGCGCAGCCTGGGCCATCTCATCCTGGCCGGGGTTTTCGAGCCTTGCC
>NZ_LZJA01000124.1:0-1688 GCF_001666785.1 Mycobacterium sp. E3305
GTCGTCGTGGCGGTGGTGGCCGCCTTTTGCGCGACGTTGGCCGCGTTGCCGGCGGAAGTGTTGGCCGCCGCGTTGGCCACCGTGCTGGCCTGGGTGGTGGTGCCCGCGTCGTTGGTCACCTTCGGGGCGGCCTGGAACTGGGTGATGCCCTTGGTCGCCGCCGTGGACTGCACCGAGTAGTTGGCCATCGCCCCGGCATCCTGGGCCCAAAACTCGCCGTACTGGGCCTCCAACTGCGCGATCGCCCCGGTGTTCTGCCCGATCACGTTGGTGGCCTGCAACTGCTGCACCAACGCCCGGTTGGCCGCGATCACCGGCGGTGGCACCACCGCGGCGAACGCCGCCTCATAAGCCGCCGCCGCCGCGGCGGCCTGCACCGCGGCCTGCTCGGCCTGCGCCGCCGTGCTGGCCAGCCACTCCGCATACGGGGTGGCCGCGGCCGCCATCGCCGCCGAGGCCGTGCCCGCCCACTCCTCACTGGCCAGCTGAGTCACCACATTCTGATAACTCAACGCAGCCGACTGCAGCTCCGCGGCGATCGCATTCCACGCCGACGCCGCCGTCATCAACGACCCCGACCCCGGACCGGCATAAATCCGCGCCGAATTAACCTCCGGCGGAAGCGCCCCAAAATCAAACACGAATTACTCCTTAACCTTGGCCGCTTGGCTCGGGTATTGACTGACGATAAATCGGTGACGGCGGGTCGCCTGGGCGCCCGACCCCCGCAGCGTGGGCGGCCGCCGGTGCGCGTAGGCCTATGGGTCGTTCCTGCCGCGCGGCGCGGCAGGGTTGATCAGTCATCGGGCCGCTGGTCGCTTGCCGGCCATGAGCTGGAGCGAGGCGTTCGTCGCGACCGCGTGCTCCGACGCCGTGGTCGAGCCCGGGCCGCAGCGCTGTCCTCGGGACCGGGTTCGAGCGTGGCGCCAGCCGAATAAAATCCCGCCGCGGATAAGTGAAATGGTCAGCACTCATGTCGTCCCGCTATCCGGCCGATGGGGGTCGGGTTAGGACGCTGTAGCGGAAGCCGTATTTGTGGGAGTAGCCCGCGGCGGCGCCGGCGCGGCGGCCCATGACGCCGGTGGGCATGCCGCGCAGCAGGGCGTTGGCCGGAGGGTTGCCGGCCGCGCCGGCCTGCACCGGCAGCGCCTCGGCCTCGGCGTTGGCCGGGCTGACCGCCGAGGTCAGCGTCGCCCACTGCTGGGGCACCGACAAACCCCCGACTTGGGTGGCCTGCCCGGCACCGGCCGAGACGACGTTGCTGCTGAGGCTGCCCAGGTTGCCCAGGCCCAACTGGGCGAACTGCGGCGTCGGGAACCACGCACCACCGGCACCAGCCGTGGTACCACCAGGACCCGACACCAACTGCTGAGCCAACTGCGACCAAAACGCCACGATGCCGTTGGAGAAGTAGGCCAGGCCCGTGTTCTGCTTGAGCATCACGGTGTAGAAGGTGGGGCTTAGCCCCAGGTAATTGTTGGTCGGCGTGGGCAGCCCACTTTGGGTGAAGTTCTGGATCGCGCTCGTTAGCCAGGTAAACGGCCCGGTCTGCGACGTCGGGGCGGTCACCTGCGGAGCCGCGGTGGTGACCAATTGCGTGCTCGCCAACTGCGAGGCCACCGTCTGGGCGGTGTTGCCCGCGGGCTGCTGAGCGGCCTGGGTCACCGCCAACGCCTGCTCGGCCACCC
>NZ_LZJA01000125.1:0-39706 GCF_001666785.1 Mycobacterium sp. E3305
GCCAGCATGGCCTCGATGGCGGCCCGCAGCTCCGGGGTGACCAGCCCGCTCAGGCGCGACATGCCGTCGAATTCCTGAGCGCCCAGGGCGATCCCGCGCTTGCGGGCCCGCTCGGCATCGCTGAATTCCCCGTCGGGGTGCAGCCACTCCATCACCCGCTTCGCGTATCGAGCCAATTCGTCGGGCCGATAAGCGCCGGCCTTGGCGGCCAAGTCGGCTTCGGCGGCTTGGCGGGTCAACGCGTCGATGGCATCCGGCAGGTGGGCCAAGAAGCCGCGGATCACGTTGATGTGGCCCTCGCCGATGAGCCCGGCGCGTTGGCCGGCCGCGGTCGCAGTCAGCTTGGGTGCCAGCCGTTCACCGGTCAGCCCCCGGCGCTCGCCCAGGTCGGCGGCTTCGGCGATGCGCCGGGCGGCCTCGGCCTTGGTGATGCGCAACCGGTCGGCCAACCCCACCCGCAGCGAGCCGCCCACCTCTTCGGGGCTGGCCTGCGCGTCGAGTTGGTTGATCAGCGCGTGCTGGGGTGTACGCAGCCGGCGGGCGACGCTTTCCACCCGCTCCAAAGCCCGCAACCGTTCCGGGGTGGTGAGCACGTCAAAAGACATGGCGCACAGGCGGTCCGCGTCGCCGTCGAGCGCGTCGATAGCGTCGACGATCTCCTCACGACTGGCCTCCATACCTCAAACTCTAGAAACCCCCACCGACAAAAAAGCCCGCATTGTGACGGTTGAAGCTAAAGTGACACAAGGGATTTGAGAGAATCACACGTTCGATGCTGCGCGATCCAGGTCATCACCCCGGAAGCGGTGCTCGTCGGGCAACCGCCGCCGACGTCGCATGTGCACCAGCACCAAAACCGACAGCACGGCGGCATATATGCACCAGAACGACGCGAACGCTTCAAAGTAGAGGAGGCCGACCGCGATCAGCCCCACCAGGTTTGCCAATCCGAACGCCACAATGGAGCGATAGCCCGACAGCAACGCGGGCCCGATGACCGCGACAATGTAGAGCGTTGCCCACAAGTAACTTTCACGAGCGGCGGTCTGGTATTCCAGCGCGTGCGGGCACCTCGTCACCCCGACCGGCTTGATGAGGACGACCATCGCGAGATAGGCCGACACCACCGCACCGAGCACCGCAAACGGCGCAACCCGCAGCCGCGCGCCGCGCGGTTCGAGCATCAGGATCGCCAACGGAACCAATAGCGGGAGCACCGGCAGCGCGATGAACACATAGGCGTGCATCGCGAACTCCGCCACCCCGGCCGAGACGAAGCGATTGGGCCACACCGCCGCCTCGAGAAACTGGTGGACCGAGAACACCGCGGGCAGCGAAGCGAAAGGCACCTCGCGCCAGTGCTTCACCTCGCGCAGGCTGGCCACCGCGACCGGCACGAGGGCGGTGCCCACCACCAGGTCCGCCGTGATGGAGAAGCACATCGTCTCGACCTACCCCGCGATGGCGGCCGGTCCCCGTGACTCCGACGTCACCTCGTCGATCACGGTGTAGATGAACTTCATCTTCTCCAGCACCGCGACGGGCAGCACGAACGGGTAGAGGTCGTCATGGCCCATTGACCTGTTCACCATGTTCAGCGACCACGACAGCGGCAACCACATATCGATGATCGTCTGAAAGGCGCTGGGGCCCAACGCCGGCCGGTCGAACGTCGCCGACGCCGACGCGAAGCCGCACCACGCCGAGGTGTCCAGGGTGTCGCGGATGTGCAGGTAGTGGGCGAACGTCTCGGCCCAGTCCTCGGCGGGATGCATGGTGGCATACGACGAGACGAAGTCCTCCTGCCAGTCCTCGGGTGGCCCCTCGCTGTAGTGGCGGTCCAGCGCCTCCTGGTAATCCGCGTCGGGATCGCCGAACAGCTCGTTGAACCGCGCGAGGTAGTCACTCGACGGCGCGATCAGCCGGTAGAAATAGTAGTGCCCGATCTCGTGCCGGAAGTGCCCCAGCAGGGTGCGATACGGCTCCTCCATCTCCACCCGGAGTTGCTCGCGGTGCACGTCGTCGCCCTCGGCGAGATCGAGCGTGATGACGCCGTTGTCGTGCCCGGTCATTACCTTCTCGTGCGCGCTGGACAGCAGGTGGAATGCCAGGCCCTGCTGGGGATCCTCGTCGCGCCCGATGATCGGCAGCTTGAGTTCGTGCAGCTCCGCGATCAGCCGCCGCTTGGCCGCCTCCGCCCGGGCGAACTCGGCCAGACCGGCGGTGTCGGCGTCGTTGGGCCGCACGGTGGTCAGCGCACAGGACGTGCAAAGCAGCCGGGGATTGTTGACGGGCACCAGCCAATTGCATTCGGCCAGTTGGAGGTTGGCACACAATTGATATTCGGAAGCGTCCACGAACCCGGCGTGGTCGCCGGCGTTCTCCTCGGCGATCACCATCAGAGCCATCTGCTCGAGCGAAAACCCCAGCGCGCTACCGCAGTTCAGGCAGGTGGAGTTCTCGAACGTCAGGCGCTGGCCGCAGTTGGGGCAGTTGAAGTCACGCATGCAGCGCATCCCCCTCGAACGGCACCACGTCGACGGCGACGTCGATCACGCTGTGTTCGGAATTGGTGTAGATGATGCCGCGCAGCGGCGGCACGTCCGCGTAGTCGCGGCCGCGTCCCACGATGATGTAGCGCTCGTCGACCAGCTGGTCGTTGGTGGGATCCAGGCCGAGCCATTCGAACTGGCCTGGTTCCTGCGGGGTCCACACCCCCGCCCAGGCGTGGGTGGCGTCTATCCCGATCATTCGATCCTTTCCCGGTGGCGGGTCGGTGGCCAGGTACCCGGACACGTAGCTGGCCGCAAGACCGTTGGCGCGCAGGCAGGCGATCGCCAGCCTGGCAAAGTCTTGACATACCCCTTCCCGGGCCGCCAGAACCGCATTGACACCAGTGGAAATCGTCGTCGACCCCGAGCGGTAGGTGAAGTCGGCGAAAATCCTCGACGCGAGGTCACGCAGAACGTCGACCAGCGGGCGCCCCGGGGCGAAACTGGGCGCCGCGTACTCCCGGATCTCGTCGGTGATCTCGGGCGGATTCAGGTCGAGCGTGAATTCGGCGGCGAGCGCGCCCCTGCCGCCCACTGGGCGGGAGTCTTCCCACGGTTGCACCGCGGGCCCGCTGGTGTAGCGCCCCGGGGCGGGCGGATAGACGTCGACGATGGAGTCGCTGGTCACGGTCAGGGCATGGTGCGGCTCGGTGACGTGGAAGTAGGAGCTGATGTTGCCGTAGACGTCGACGCTGGTGGAGACGTCGGCGGCGGCCGGGTCGATGGTCAGCCGGTGCGCGACGCACCGCTGCCGCGCCGAATCGCGCGGGGTGAGGAAGCCGCGGCCGTAGGAGCCGGTCACCACGTCGGAGTACCGGTACTCGGTGCGGTGGGTGACTCGGTGGCGGCGGGCGGTCCCGGCGTCAGCTTCAGACACAAGGCTGATCACATCACACGCCGGCCGCTTGCGCGCCGTCCGCGACGCGAAACCGTTTGCCAATCCGGCGGCACGCAGACCAAACCGGGAGCACAATCGAGATGTGGCCACGTGGTACGACGTCGCCCGCATCGTCCGTGAGCTGGCACTCACCTCGGAGCCGTCCCCGCATGATTGGCGGGTCGGCAAGAAGTTGCTGGCGTGGGAGCGGCCGTTGCGCCCCTCCGAACGCGAGGCGCTGGCAGACGGGGGCGCGGAACCGCCCGGCGGCGACATCCTCGGTGTGCGGGTGTCCGACGAGGGCGTCAAGTTCGGGCTGATCGCCGACGAGCCGGACGTCTATTTCACGACGCCGCATTTCGACGGCTACCCGGCGGTGCTGGTCAAACTGGACGCGATCTCGGTCCGCGACCTCGAGGAGCTGATCACCGAGGCGTGGCTGACGCAGGCCCCGAGGAAGTTGGTCCAGGAGTTCCTGGCCGACTCCCGCTGAACCTCACACGTGCCGCAGGTCGATCACGCGTTGCAGGTCGTCGACGCAGGCGCTGACGACGTCGGCGAGGATCAGCTGCGTCTTCTCGCGGGCGATCGACTGCAATTCCGAAGCGTGATGACGCGCGGACGCGATGTACGCGCACGCGCCGGCCGGATCGGCGTCGGCGAGGGCGGTCGCGGCCGCGAGCACCACCAAGACGGTGGGCACGGTCTGCGGAAGCCCGTCGCGACTGCCGTCGGCGGTAGGGGCGACGGCGCGGGCCAGTTGGAGCACCGAACCGGCCAGCAAGGCCACGTGTACGGCCTGGCGGTCGGCGGCATGGACCGTGTCGCGCATGCCCCAGCGGCGCGGCGCGACTCGCACCACCTGGCGGGCCGTGGTGCGCGCCTCGAGCAGTCCGCTGAGCTGTTCGTGCACTCGGTCGACCGCCGTCAGTGGCCAGTCGGATGGCGGCACCTTGCGTCCGACGGCGACGTCCGCCGCCCGCGACAAGACGTCGTGCAGCACGCCCAGCACGCCGACGCGCGCGTTGCGCAGCACGCTCAGCGGGTCGGCGGGGAACAGCAAGACGGCGAACACGATGGCCACCCCACCGCCGATCAGCGCGTCGAAGATGCGCTCCCAGCCCAGGCCGCTGTGAAACAGCGCCAACACCAGGATCGCCGACACCACGGTCTGGTTGGCAAACATCATCCCGTGTCCGATGAAGCCGCCCCCGATGAACACCGCGGCCCCGAGCGCGACCAAGGCGGCGATCGCGATCGGGACCGCCCCGGGGCCGAGCACGGCCTGCACCACCGAACCAAGCCCGATGCCGAGAGTTACCCCGACCATCATCTGGATGGCGCGTTGCGCGCGCAGCACGTTGCTCGTCGACAACGACACGGCGGCCGCGATCGGCGCGAAGAACGGCTGCGGATGTTCCAAGACATCGTGCGCGAGATACCACGACAGTCCCGCGGCCACGGAGGTCTGAATCAGGTTGAACCACACCAGTCGCAGCCGTTTGTTGCCCGCACGCGCGGCGGCGAGAACAACCGATGGCCGCGAGGTGTTCACGACACCTAAGTGCGCCGCAACTCGAACAGCGGAATGACCCGGCTGGTCTTGGATTGGTACTCGGCGAAGCCGGGCGCGGCCGCGGTGATCTTGTCGAACAGCGCGTCGCGTTCGGCGCGCGGCAACTCGTGGGCGGCCACGTCGAACTCCTCGGTGCCAACCTCGACATGCGCCGCGGGGTTGGCCCGGAGATTGTGCACCCACGCCGGGCTGACGGGCGCGCCGGCGAACGAGCCGATGATGATCAGCTTGCCGTCGATGTCGAAGTAGGCCAGCGGCGACACCCGAGGCTCACCCGACTTGGCGCCGGTTGTGTGCAGCAGGAGCAGGTTGGCGCCCTCGAATTGGCCGCCGACCTTGCCGCCGTTGGATCGGAACTCGTCGATGATGCTCTGGTTGAACGCGTTGATGGTCTGGGTGTCAGGCATTTCCGTCATGCCCGGTCAACCTTCTCCGGTTTGGCGTCTATTCCGGACTCCTTGCGCTGCTGCGCGGTGATCGGCGCGGGCGCATCGGTGAGCGGGTCGACGCCGCCGCCGGTCTTCGGGAACGCGATCACCTCGCGGATCGAGTCGACTCGCGACAGCAGCGCGTTGATCCGGTCCCAGCCGAAGGCGATCCCGCCGTGCGGCGGCGCGCCAAAGGTGAACGCCTCCAACAGAAATCCGAACTTCTCCTCGGCCTCGGCCTGGTCCAGGCCCATCACGGCGAATACGCGCTCCTGGATGTCGCGGCGGTGGATACGTATCGATCCCCCACCGATCTCGTTGCCGTTGCAGACGATGTCGTAGGCGTCGGCCAGCACGGCGCCGGGGTCGGAGTCGACCACGTCCTCGTACTCAGGCTTGGGCGAGGTGAACGCGTGGTGCACCGCTGTCCACGCGCCCGAGCCGACGGCCACGTCCCCGGCGGCGGTCGCCTCGTCGGCGGGCTCGAACAGCGGCGGATCCACCACCCAGACGAACGCCCACGCCTCGGGATCGATCATGTCGAGCCGGCTGGCGATCTCTCCGCGGGCGGCGCCCAGCAGTGCGCGCGACGGCTTGGGCAGGCCGGCGGAGAAGAAGATGCAGTCCCCCGGCTCGGCCCCGACGTGGGCGGCCAGGCCGTCGCGCTCGGCGTCGGTCAGGTTTTTGGCCACCGGGCCGCCCAGCGTGCCGTCATCTCCGACGAGCACGTAGGCCAGCCCGCGGTGGCCGCGCTGCTTGGCCCAGTCCTGCCAGCCGTCCAGCGTCCTACGCGGCTGCGACGCCCCGCCCGGCATCACCACCGCGCCCACGTACGGCGCCTGGAAGACGCGAAACGTGGTGTCTTTGAAGAACTCTGTGCACTCGACGAGCTCCAGCCCGAACCGCATGTCCGGCTTGTCGGAGCCGAATCGGCGCATCGCGTCGGCATAGGTGATCCGCGGGATGGGTGTGGGGACCTGGTAGCCGATCAGCGTCCACAGCGCGGTCAGGATCTCCTCGGAGATCGCGATGATGTCCTCGGCGTCGACGAAGCTCATCTCCATGTCGAGCTGGGTGAACTCGGGCTGCCGGTCGGCGCGGAAATCCTCGTCCCGGTAGCAGCGGGCGATCTGGTAGTAGCGCTCCATCCCGGCCACCATCAGCAACTGCTTGAACAGCTGCGGGCTCTGGGGCAGGGCGTAGAACGAGCCGGGGTGCAGCCGGGCCGGCACCAGGAAGTCGCGCGCGCCCTCCGGCGTCGACCGGGTGATCGTCGGCGTCTCGATCTCGACGAAGTCGTGGCCGGCCAGCACCGCGCGGGCGGCGGCATTCACCTTGGAGCGCAGGCGAAGCGCCGCGGCCGGCCCGTCGCGGCGCAGGTCGAGGTAGCGGTACTTCAGCCGCAGCTCCTCGCCGGCGGGCTCGTCGAGCTGGAACGGCAGCGGCGCGCTCTCGCCGAGCACGGTCAGGGTGGCGACGTTGACCTCGATGTCGCCGGTGGCGATCTCCGGGTTGGCGTTGCCCTCCGGCCGGATCTCGACGACACCGGTGACCGCGACGCAGAATTCGGCGCGCAACCGGTGCGCCTGCGCCAGCACGTCAGCGTTGCGGAACACCACCTGCGCGACCCCCGAGGCGTCGCGCAGATCGATGAAGATGACGCCGCCGTGGTCGCGGCGGCGAGCCACCCAGCCCGCTAGCGTCACCTGCTGTCCGGCGTCGCTGCTTCTCAGCGACCCGGCGGCGTGGCTGCGCAGCACAAACACTCCCTTTCCCGCGGTTGGAACGAGTGCCCAGTCTAGAGGGAGGTAATTTCGGTCCTATCGTCACCAACATCGCACTCGTCGGTCCCGGCGCCGTCGGCACCACGATCGCCGCGCTGCTTCACCAGGCAGGGCATTCGGTGCTGGTGTGCGGTCACACCCCCCGGGAAAGCATCGAATTGCGGCCGGACGGCGCGGATCCGATCGTGGTACCCGGCCCCGTGCACACCGATCCGGGCGAGGTCACCGGGCCGGTCGACGTCGTGCTGCTGGCGGTCAAGGCCACCCAGAACGACGCGGCGTCGGGCTGGCTGACCCGGCTGTGCGACCCGCACACGATCGTCGTCGTGCTGCAGAACGGCGTGGAGCAGGCCGAGCAGGTGCAGCCGCACTGCCCGTCGTCGCCGGTGGTGCCCGGCATCGTGTGGTACTCGGCGGAGACCCAGCCCGAGGGTTGGGTGCGGCTGCGCACCGAAGCGACGCTGGTGTTGCCCAGCGGGCCCGCGGCGCAGACGGTCGCCGACCTGCTGCGCGGAGCCGGGTGCCGGGTGGACTGCGACCCCGACTTCGTCACCGCCGCCTGGCGCAAGTTGCTCACCAATGCGCTGGCCGGGTTCATGGCGCTGTCCGGGCGGCGATCCGGCATGTTCCGCCGCGACGACGTCACCGAACTGTCGCGGCGCTACGTCGCCGAATGCCTGGCGGTCGCGCGGGCCGAGGGCGCCAAGCTGCCCGACACCATCGTCGACGAGCTGGCCGAGATGTTCCGGCACGTCGCCGAGGACATGGGCACCTCGATCCTGGCCGACCGGGAGAACCGCCGGCGGATGGAGTGGGACATCCGCAACGGGGTGATCAGCCGCAAGGGCCGCGCCCATGATCTGGCTACGCCGATCAGCGACGTCCTTGTGCCGCTGCTGGCCGCGGCGAGCGACGGCCCCGGCTAGATTATTTCCATGTTCCCCTGCGACCGCGTCGACCTGAGCTTCATCGACAGCGCGCCCTTCGTGTATCGCAACAGCGTCGACCTCGCGATCACCCCCGAGCAGCTGTTCGAGGTGCTCGCCGACGCGGAGTCCTGGCCCCGCTGGGCGAGCGTGATCACCAAGGTGACCTGGACCAGCCCCGAGCCGCGCGGCGTGGGCACCACCCGCGTCGTCGAGATGCGCGGTGGCCTGGTCGGCAACGAAGAGTATCTGGCGTGGGAGCCGTTCAGCCACATGGCTTTTCGGTTCAACGAATGCTCGACGCAGGCCGTCGCGGCATTCGCCGAGGACTACCGGGTCGAGGTCATCCCGGGTGGGTGCCGGCTGACGTGGACCATGGCGCAGAAGCCCGCGGGCCCGGCGCGGCTGGCGATGTACGCGGTGGGGCCGCTGCTCAACCTGGGGCTCCGCCGATTCCTGCGCAACCTGCGCAATTACACCGATACGCGGTTCGCCGAAACCGGGCAACGTTAGGAGCGGGCGATGAGCTTCAACGAGGGTATGCAGATCGACACCAGCACCGCGTCGTCGTCGGGCGGCGGCGGCATGGGGATGGCCGTCGGGGGCGGCGGCCTCGGGCTGCTCATCCTGATCGGCGCGTTGCTGTTGGGCGTCGACCCGGGCCGCGTGCTCAACCAGCAGCAGACGAACACCGGCGGCTACTCGGCGCCCGGGTTCGACCTGAGCCAGTGCAAGACCGGGGCCGACGCCAACAAGTACGTGCAGTGCCGCGTGGTCGCCACCGGCAACTCGGTGGACGCGGTGTGGAAGCAGCTGATGCAGGGCTACACCCGGCCGCACGTCCGGTTGTTCACCGGCTCGGTGGACACGGGCTGCGGGCCGGCCACCACCGCGGTGGGGCCGTTCTATTGCCCCGTTGACCAGACGGCGTACTTCGACACCGACTTCTTCCAGGAGCTGGTCGACAAATTCGGTTCCAGCGGTGGGCCGTTCGCGCAGGAGTACGTGGTGGCCCACGAATACGGCCACCACGTGCAGCAATTGCAGGGCATCCTGGGCCGCTCGCAGCAGGGGGCGAAGGGCGCAGGCGGCAACGGCGTGCGCACGGAGCTGCAGGCGGACTGCTACGCCGGGATCTGGGCGCACTACGCGTCGACCGTCAAGCAGGAGAGCACCGGCGTGCCCTATCTGCAGCCCCTGAGCGATCAGGACATCCAGGACGCGCTCTCGGCCGCGGCGTCGGTGGGTGACGACCGCATCCAGAAGGAAGCGACGGGGCGGGTCAACCCCGAGTCGTGGACGCACGGCTCGTCGGAGCAGCGGCAGCACTGGTTCACCGTCGGCTACCAGACCGGTGACCCGAAGAAGTGCGACACCTTCGCCGCTCCGAATTTGGGCTAGCCCCAATCTTTCTCGTGCCCGCCGGCGGCGTCGAGGTCTATTACGGCGGCCAGCCGATCACGAAGCGGACACCGGCGGTGACGCCGCGCCGTCATGCGCGCGTTGGGTGCGTGTCTTAGACTTCTACCCCGCCGCACGACGCGAAAGGCTCGCATGTCGGATATGACGCAGGAGCGCACCGACAGCGGGGAGATATCGGTCTGGGCGCCGTTGCGCAATCAGGTCTTCCGCGCATTGTTCGTCGCGCAGTTCGTCTCCAACGTGGGCACCTGGATGCAAAGCGTGGCGGCGCAATGGGTCTTGGTCGAAGGCCACAGCAGCGCCACCGTCGTCGCACTGGTCCAGACCGCGAGCCTGGGGCCGACGCTCGTGCTGGCGCTGTTCGCCGGTGCGCTCGCCGACGTCTTCGACCAGCGACGGTTGCTGATCGTCCTGCAGTCGTATGCGGTGGTGGTAGCGCTCGCGCTGGCCGGGCTGACCTACTTCGGGCGCCTCACCCCGACCGCACTGCTGCTGTTCACCCTGGCGATCGGCGTCGCCTCCGCGATCACGGCGCCGGCCTGGCAGGCGATCCAACCGGAGGTCGTCCCCCGCGAGCAGATCACGTCCGCCGCAACGCTGGCCAGCGTCTCGGTCAACGTCGCCCGGGTGGTCGGGCCCGCCATCGGCGGCATCGTCCTGGCGGTGGCGGGCCCGGCGGCGGTCTTCGCGATCAACGCGATCTCGTTCGTGGGCATCATCGTCGCCCTGGCGGGGTGGCGGCGACCCAAGCAGATCGCGCCCATCGAACGGGAGCACCTCGGCCAGGCGATCTTGACCGGGTTGGGCTACGTGGTCAACGGTCCGATCTTCCGCAGGATCCTGCTGCGCGCGGCCCTGTTCGTCTTCCCCGCCTCGGCCCTGCTGGCCCTGCTGCCCGTGACGGCCGCCGCCACCTGGCACCTGGGGGCCGGTGGCTACGGCGTGGCGCTGGGCGCCATCGGTGTGGGCGCGGTGCTCGCCGTCGCGGTCCCGGCCCCGTTACGCCAGAAGGTGCCGCCCAACACGCTGCTGGCGGTGTGCGCGGCCGCGTACGGCGCCGCCACCCTCGCGGTGGTCTTTCTGCCGTTCGCCGCGGCGGCGCCCTTCCTGGTGTTGTCGGGGATGACCTGGCTGATCACGTTGACGACGTTGAACGCCGCGGCGCAGCTGCATCTGCCGCGCTGGGTTCGCGCCCGCGGGCTGGCGATGTACCTGCTGGTATTCACGGGCTCCCAGGCGGTCGGCTCGTACCTCTGGGGTGTCGTCGCCACGCGCGAGGGGCTCGGCGTGGCGTTGACCGTGGCGGCGGTGTTGCTGGGCGTCACCGCGCTGAGCGTCGTCCCGTTCGGGCTGCGCCCGGAGACCGGGAAGCTGAGCCGCGACATCTCCCGGGCCTGGCCGATGCCGATGGTCGTGTTCGAGCCATGCCCCAACGACGGACCGGTGCTGGTGACCGTGCGCTACCGCGTCGCGACGGACACCCTCCAGGACTTCGTCGAGGCGATGAGCGCGGTGCGGCGCTCACGGCTGCGCACGGGGGGCCACAGCTGGGGGCTCTATCACAGCCTCGAGCATCCCGACACGGTCCTCGAGCGGTTCACCGTGCCGTCGTGGACCGAATTCGAACGCCAGCACACCGAACGCTGGCTGGAGTCCGACCACGACGGGGTGACCAGGGCGGTCGGCTACACGCTCGACCACACCCGGCGGCACGAGTACTACCTCGCGCTGCGGGTGCACCGCTGAGCGGACCTACCGGTTCACCAGGGCCGCGTCGAGCAGGTCACGCCGGTGGTGGCGCTCTGCGTCACCACGACCTGACCGTCGACGGCGATCTGGCACTGGATCTGCGGCGTGTTCGACGAATCGCAATCCGGCCAGTGACAACCGCCGCTCGCGTTCACGAACGCCCACTTATTCGGGTCGTTCAACGTCGTGTTGTACACCAGCGGCTGCCCCGCGGCGAACGCCGTCTGCACGCTGTTGAGGAACTGCGACGAGTTCGCGTCGAAGGCAGCCTGGCTCGGCGGATCGGTGTTCATGTACCGGACGTTGCCGGTGAGGTTGCCGGTGGCGGTGATGGTGTAAGTCACCTGGTGGCCGGCCGGGTCCGCGGATGAGGTCGCGGGCGTGACGGCCACCGCTGCGGCGGCCGCAAACGTCGCCACCGCGACCCCCGTGGTCACTATTCGCACGTTCGTCATATCGAAAACGCTACCCAATTCGTTACGGCGCTACGCGTGCTCGCAGGTCCCTACTATGCATTTGTGCCCACGGCCTTCGTGTTGTCCGGCGGGGCCAGCCTCGGCGCTATCCACGTCGGAATGCTGCTCGCCCTGGCCGACGAGGGGGAACGGCCCGACCTGATCGTCGGGACGTCGGTCGGCGCGGTCAACGGCGGGTGGATCGCCTCGCGACCCGATCTCCCGGGGATTCGGGGGCTGGCCGAGCTATGGACGTCGCTGTCGCGGAGGGACATCTTTCCGACGCACCCGATCGCAGGCGCGATGGGCATGCTGGGCCGCCGGTCGCACCTGGTGCCCAATGTCGGGTTGCGACGGCTGCTCGCCGAGCAGCTCGAGTTCGCGCGGCTCGAGGACGCGCCGATCCCCCTGCATGTGGTGGCCACCGACGTCGTCTCCGGCGGCGACGTCCTGCTGTCGTCGGGGAACGCCGTGGACGCGATCGCGGCCAGCGCCGCGATTCCCGGCGTTTTTCCACCGGTCCGGGTGAACGGCCGCGACCTGATGGACGGCGGCGTGGTCAACAACACGCCGGTGTCGCACGCCGTCGCGCTGGGCGCCGACCGGGTCTGGGTGCTCCCGACCGGCTACTCGTGCGCCCTGCCCGCGGCGCCGAAGACGGCGGTCAACATGGCGTTGCACGCCCTGACCCTGGCCGTGAACCATCGCCTCGCCGTCGACGTCGAACGCTTCGAGCGAACGGTCGACCTGCGGGTCGTCCGCCCGCTGTGCCCCGTCGCCATCTCCGGGGCCGACTTCTCCCACGGTGCAACGCTTATCGAACGGTCGCACGCGGCCACCCGCGAGTGGCTGGCGGCCCGCCCGCCCTCCACCGGGCAGGCGGGACTGCTCGAGCCGCACAGCCACTAGCGCGC
This sequence comes from Mycobacterium sp. E3305, assembly GCF_001666785.1. Lineage (NCBI taxonomy): Bacteria > Bacillati > Actinomycetota > Actinomycetes > Mycobacteriales > Mycobacteriaceae > Mycobacterium > Mycobacterium sp. E3305. Next base: position 12,684 of record NZ_LZJA01000125.1, read on the forward strand.
CCGTTCCGCGGACGTTCACCCCGCTCGGGTATGAAGCAGGGGTGGTCGACGAACCCGCACCGCCCCACGGCGGTGCTGCCGCGCCCGGCATCAGCCGCCGCAGGTTGTTGACCACCAGCGCGGTCTCGGCCGCCCTCGGGGCGGGCGTCGGGGGTGGCGCCGCCTTGGTGTGGTCCCACCGCGGTGCGCCCGCCTTCGTCTACCAGCCGAGCCGCGCCGGCGCGCCGCCGGTGACGGGGCTGCACCTGCAATTCGGCAGGCAGGCCGCCTCGGAGGTGGTGGTGTCCTGGCACACCGTCGACGCGATCCGCAACCCCCGCGTCAGCTACGGCACGCCGGCGTCGGGCCTCGGCCGGACCGTGGCGGCCGAAACCCGCACCTACCGCGATGCCAAGTCCAACACCGAAGTCCGCGTGAATCACGCCCGCCTGACCGGCCTCGCCCCGGACACCGACTATGTGTACGCCGCCGTGCACGACGGCGCCGAGCCGGAGATGGGCACCATCAGGACGGCACCGTCCGGCCGAAAGCCGTTCCGATTCACCAGCTTCGGAGATCAGTCCACGCCGACGCTGGTGAGGATGCCCGACGGCAGCTACGGCACGGACAACATCGGCTCGCCCGCGTCGGCCGACACCACGCTGGCGGTCGAGCGGATGGCGCCGTTGTTCAATCTGATCAACGGCGACCTGTGCTACGCCAACCTCGCGCAGGACCGGATCCGTACCTGGTCCGCGTGGTTCGAGAACAACACCCGCTCGGCGCGCTACCGGCCGTGGATGCCGGCGGCAGGCAACCACGAAAACGAATTGGGCAACGGCCCAATCGGTTACGGTGCCTATCAGGCGTACTTCGCGGTGCCCGACTCGGGCTCGAGCCCGGAGACGCGCGGGCTCTGGTATTCGTTCACCGCCGGCTCGGTGCGGGTGATCAGCCTGAACAACGACGACGTGGCGTTTCAGGACGGCGGCAACTTCTACGTGCACGGATACTCGGGTGGTGAGCAAAAGCGTTGGCTGGCAGCCGAACTCGCCGCAGCGCGGCGTGATCCGGACATTGATTGGGTGGTCGTGTGCATGCACCAGACGGCGATCTCCAGCGCCGACAAGCCCGCCAACGGCGCCGACCTGGGAATCCGCGAGGCATGGCTCCCGTTGTTCGACGAGTACCAGGTCGACCTGGTGGTGTGCGGCCACGAACACCACTACGAGCGCTCGCACCCCTTGCGCGGAACACTGCCGACCGACACCCGCACACCGATCCCCGTCGACACCCGCGGCGACGTCATCGACGCGACCAAGGGAACGGTGCATCTCGTCATCGGCGGCGGCGGCACGTCCGCGCCCACCAACGCGTTCTTGTTCCCCGAGCCGCGCTGCCGTGTGCTGACCGGCGTCGGCGCGTTCGATCCGGCGCTCGGGCGCAAGCCGCCGATCTACGTCGTGGAGGACGCGCCGTGGTCCGCGTTCAGAGACCGGGACAATCCCTATGGGTTCGCGGCGTTCGACGTGGACCCGGGCCAGCCCGGTGGCAACACCTCGATCAAGGCCACGCACTACGCGTTGAGCGGGCCGTTCGGCGCGGTCACCGAGGTGGACCGGTTCACGCTGACCAAGCCGCGCCGCGACAAACCGGCCTAGGTCAAAACAGCGTCGCCTGAACGTGTTCCGGCTCCGCCGGGGTAGCCGCGACGGGGCGCCGGAACGACCGCAGCTCGCCGCCGAGCCGGTATTTCGCGATCAGCGGCGCGGCCCGGCCCCGCAGCATCTCGCGGTAATCCGGGGGCAGGTACGCACCGCGCCGGTAAAGCTCGCGGTAGCGGGCCACCAAGTCGGGATGCGAGCGCGCCAGCCAGGCCATGAACCAGCCACGCGTCGAGCCGCGCAGGTGCAGGCCGAAGACCGTGACACCGGTGGCGCCGGCCGCCGCGATCTGGCCGAGCAGCCGATCGAGGTGCTCCGTCGAGTCGGTCAGCTGCGGCAGCACCGGCGCCACCATCACGTGGCAGTCCAAGCCGGCCTCGCGGATCGCCGCGATCAGGCCCAGGCGCGCCTGCGGACTCGGCGTGCCCGGCTCGACGTCGCGATGCAGGTCCGGGTCACCGACCGCCAGCGACACCGCGACCGACAGCGGAACGTGTTGCGCCGCATCGGCGATCAACGGCAGGTCGCGCCGCAGCAGCGTGCCCTTGGTGAGGATCGACAGCGGTGTGCCGGATTCGGCGAGGGCGGCGATGATGCCGGGCATCAGCGCGTAGCGCCCCTCCGCCCGCTGGTAGGGATCGGTGTTGGTGCCCAGCGCGACGGTCTCGCGCCGCCACGACGGCCGGCGCAGCTCGCGGCGAAGGACCTCGGCGACGTTGGTCTTGACGATGACCTGGCTGTCGAAGTCGTTGCCGCAGTTCAAGTCCAGGTATTCGTGTGTGGGCCGCGCGAAGCAGTAGCGGCATGCGTGCGAGCAACCGCGGTAGCCGTTGACGGTGTACCGGAACGGCAGCGCGGAGGCGTCCGGCACCTTGTTGAGTGCCGACTTGCACAGCACCTCGTGAAACGTGATGCCCTCGAAGTGCGGGGCCCGCACGCTGCGGACGAGGCCGATCCGCTGCAGCCCCGGCAGCGCCCCGTCCTCGACGGGGTCCCCGTTGACGGCGACCGCCTGGCCCGCCCAGCGCATGACCTCTATTCGAACATCCGTTCGACATCGAGTCAAGCTTCGGGGTCGAGTCGGGTGTGACCGGGCACCTCGATCGCCGGCGGGGGCTCGGCGATGGCCGCACCCCGAAGACGTTGAGCGTGGCCGACGAGTCTGCGCGGTGCCTGTGTTTCAGGGCCGGCGTCTCAATCGAATGCCGACACGCGAGTGGTCGAGCGTGCGTGGCAGCGGTCGGTGCGGGTCCAGATTGGCACCGGTCGCCGCCGGGCTGCGCTCGCCGAGGACGGCCGTCAATACGGCGACGCCGATTCGCAGCGCAAGGTCGGCGCCCGGGCATGCTTGCGGGCCGTGACTGAAGAAGTTGAACGACCACGACGGTTGGGCGGCCCCTTGGGTCCACGCTGTGGGATTGAACTGATCGGCCCCGGGGAAACGGCTGGTGTCGCGGTGGTTGAAGGTGTTGACGATCATGACTTGTGTTCCCGCGGGCACGATCTCGCCGTCCCACTCGGTGGGCCCGGTGAGGGTTCGCGCCAAGACGGGGGTGCTGGGCCAGAGGCGCATCGCTTCGGACAGGCAGCCCACGAGGTAGTCGTGGGCACTGTGTTCGTCGATTGCGTTCTGCGCGTTGAGGAGAATCTCGGTGTGTGTGGCCAGCAGCGCCAGACAACGCCAGAGATTGATGGCCAGGGTGTCACCCATCGCGAACATCCAGTGGATGACTTGATGGGTCGGGTACGTGACGTCGGAGGCGGGCGCCGCGGCGAATTGTCCGACCAGGCTGTGTGCGTCCGCGGCTTGAGCGTAGCGGCTCAGCGCGGTCAGGAAGGTGTCGAAAAGCTCGGGGTCTCCCCTGCCGGGTGGGTTGGCTTTGGCCATCAGCGTCACGAGTTGCGCCGATATTTTTTGGTCGTCAGCTGCGTTGTCGCCGAGAATGATTCGGCGCGCGATTCGCTGTATCACGCTGTGAAACCGTGGCCAGTCAAGGTTGTCGGGCATGGCTCGGGCTTCCTGGTCCGCGACGGTGTCGCACCGGTGGGCAACCGCGCCGCTACCGGCGGCTTGCGCCAGGACAGCCTCGGTGAATCGGCGGCGGTCGGACCAATGGTCGCCTCGTGAGATGGTCAGGGCGTGCGGCTGGAATTTGTTCATTCCGGAGAGTTTGGGCTCGGGGTCGGACGCGAAAGGCTCCGGCGCGTGGGAGAGTACGAAACGGATCTGATCGGGGCCGAAGACGAGCAGCGTGGGCTTGCCTCCCACCTTCACCCAGATCGGTCCGTCACCGTAGCGCCGGTGCAGCGCGGTGAGCAGCCGGTGTGCGCTGCGGGCGACACCGGCTCGGTTGAGCGCAGCGGTTACCGCGGGTCGGCGGCTGAAGAGGCCCTCGGCCACGTTGGGCAGCGCCACCAGCGTGGTGAAGCGCAGGCTTTCGAGTGTGGTGGTGTGCGGGAGGCCGACTGTGCGACTCGTCAAAATTGCTCACTTTTGACGAGGGCGGCGTCGATGTGGCCGAGCAGTGCGCGGCGTGCGGGCTTGGCTTCCGGAACGGGCAGCAGCGGGTAGACGTGAATCGCCCCGGGCTGCTCGTGGTAGGCAATGCGGCCGGTGCCGATGGTGTCCCGCAGCCGGCGGCAGTCGGCGACGAAGATGTCGCGGTCGCCGACGTAGAGGTCGATGGGTGGAAGATTGTGCAGCGCACCGAAGATGGGGCTGACCCGGTAGTCGTCCGCCGGGAGATGTCCGGCCCATACGCGGCCGCACTCGCGCAGGCCGGGAACCGCGAGCCAGGGGTCGCGCTTGGCGAGGGTTGGGATGGCGGGATTGGTCAGTGCGATGTCGAGCCACGGACTGATCAGGGTGAGCCCGAGCGGCGGGGTGGCTCCGGCGCTGATGGTCGCCTGGGTAGCGGCGAGCGCCAGGCCCCCGCCGGAGGAGTCACCGGCCAGATAGGTGGGCCCGTCATGCGCGGCTCGGCCGATCACGTGCCCGAGGAAGTCGATCGCTTCCTCGGCATGGTGCTGCGGCGCGAGTCCGTAGAGGGGGACGTGCACAGGGCGCCGGGTCGCGTCGGCGATCGCGCAGACGAGTTTCCAGTGCGCGGGCGCGATCTGGTTGACGTAGGCGCCCCCGTGGACGTAGACCACCGACGGGCCGCGGGCAGGAATTGGCGTACCGCTCGCCGATTGCACTGTGTAGCAATCGAACCCGCCCACGGTGGCACGGGTCAGACGGTAACGAGCTGACGTCGCGATCCCAGGCGGTGGCCCGCCGCTGTTCTTGGGCCGATTGAGATAGGCGCGCGCGCTTCGCGCAGTGGCATAGGTGCGAGGTCGACGGACGACTCGCCCGTAGGTAGCGATGGCATGCATCTGCCAGGACATCGGTCTACCGTGCGACCGCGATCTTGAAGACAGCGCTGGTGATCGTCCCGAATGCGTTTCCCCCGCCGATGAACAGCCGTTTGGTGTCGTAGCCCGCGACGTCTTTCATGTTCTGGCCGCCGAAGCGGGCAGCGGCGGCACCGTCGGGGAGGACGACCTCGACGCCGAGCAGCCCGTGGCGCACCTCGAGGCGTTCCTGGCCGGTCGCGTTGGCGATCAGTTCGCCGACGGTGCGGTCGAGGCCCTCCATTGGGACGGCCGGGCAGGTCACACCTTGCTCGTGGAGTTTGCGCGACAGGTCGCCGAGGGTGACCGCGGCGCCGACCACCAGGTTCAAGTTGCCGGTGTTGACCTCGACCGTGGTGTCGTCGCCGTCGGCGTGCGGTGCGGTGTTCGGATGACCTTCGAGCGCCGCGCGCACGGCGGCTTCGAACGCAGGCAGCGCGGGTTCTTCTGGTGAGGGTTCGGGCAACATGATGCCGGGGTTGAAGGTGTGCGCGGGATCGAAGACCCGCTTGAGGATGCGTTGCGCGGCGATCTCGACCGGGGTGAAGCGTTTCGTCATGAATTGGATTTTCTCGGTGCCCACCCCGTGCTCGCCGGTGATCGTGCCATCCAGCTTCAATGCCGCTTCGATGATCTCGTTGTTGGCGGCTTCCAAAGCCGCGGGCGCGTCGGGGTTCTCCTTGTCGTAAAAGGTGGTCGGGTGTAGGTCCCCGTCTCCGGCATGTCCGGTCACGGCGATGAACAGCAGGGCGTCCGAGTGTCGTTTGGCGGCGTCCTGGATTGCCTGCTGCATCTCCGGAATGTGTTGGCGCGGAACGGTGACGTCGCCGATGAAGAAGCCTTTGCCGCTGTGCACGACGGCGTCCGGGGCGTGCAGGCGTCCGTACCAGAGCTTGGCGCGGGCGTCGTCATCATCGGCGCGGCGCACCTCGGTGGCGTGTTGTCGCAAAACCTTTTCTACGATCGCGCCGTCGCGGTCGACCTCGGCGGCGGTCCCGTCGACGTCGATGAGCACGATCGCGTCGGCGTCGGTGGGATAGCCGGTGTCGGTGAACTGCTGCAGGCCGTTGATGCCGGCTCGGTCGAGCCATTCGACCGCCGCGGGCACGGTCCCGGTCCGGATGATCGCGGAGATGGTTTCAGCTGCCTCCCGGGCGGTGTCGAAGCTGCCCATCAGGCTGCGAGTGACCGGCGCCATGGGGCGCAACGCGACGGTCGCCTCCGTGAGGATCGCAAGAGTACCTTCCGACCCGATCAGCACCCCGAGCAGATCCGGGCCGTCGTCGGCCGCGCTGAGGTTGATCACGGTGCCATCAGCCAGAACCGCTTCGACGCCGAGGACGTGGTTGTAGGTGACGCCGTACTTGAGAGCGTGTGGCCCACCGGCGTTTTCGATGATGTTGCCGCCGACGCTAGCCAGATGTGCCGATACCGGGTCGGGTGAGAACACCAGTTTGTGTGGGGCTAGCTGCTGTTGCAGATCGAAGTTGATGACACCGGGCTGGACCCGAGCCGTGCGAGCTGCCGGGTTGATGTCGAGGATCTGGTTCATCTGGGTCAGATCGATCACCACGCGGTCCGCGCCGGCCATGACTCCGGCACTGCAGTTCGATGCGCCGGCGCGGGTAACCAACGAAACATGATGTTCAGCAGCAACTTTGACGGCGGCGACGACGTCGTCGCGACTGCGCGGGCGCAACACCAGACCAGGTCGTCGGCCGAAACCCCAGTAATCTTTGGTGTGTTCGGCCAGGGTGGCCTCGTCGGCGGCCACCGCGTCGCGGCCCTGAAGCGCCGCGGCGAACGCCGAAATGATCGTGCCGTCCACCAGAAGTCTCCTAGCTGCCGAATCCCCCGGGCACGGGTGTCGTGCGGGCGTTGATCAGGGTGGGACGGTCGCGGTCGGCGATGCCGGCTTTGACCAGTTCGAATACCTCGTCGGAGCTGTGCGCTTCGTGGGCGTCGACGCCGTAGCTGGCCGCGGTCGCGACGATGTCGAGGCCGGGGATGTCGAGCCCGGGGACGTTCGGGGTCTTTTCCCACACGCCGAACTCTTTGACCACACCGTATTCGGCGTTAGACGCCACCACCACGGTGAGGGGGATGTTGTAGCGCGCCGCGCTCCACAGCGCGGTGATCGCATAGTGGATGGAGCCGTCACCCATGCACGACACGACCGGCCGGTCCGGAGCCGCGACTTGAGCACCGACCGAGGCCGGCAGGCCCCAGCCGAGTCCCCCGCCGGCGGCCGACAGATGTGACCGCGGATTGCCCGGACGGATGCTTTCGGTCATGGTGATCTCGTTGCTGCCCGCTTCGCTGACCCATAGCGTGTCCGCGGGTGCGGCGTGAGCAACAGCGGTCCACAGATCCGCGGGCTTCAGCGGCACCTGCTCCGAAACCCGTTCGGGGACTGCGGCGCGTGGCGCGGGCGCGGAGCGCTGGGTGGGTTTGACCGCCGCCGCCAAGGCCCGAGTGGCGGCGCGAATGTCCGCGACGATCGCGTCACCGACGGGGGCGCGGGCGGCCTCGTCGGGATCGTTGGTGATCTGGATCAAGCGAGCGCCCTCGGGCAGGTACGGCCCGGGCACCAGCGGGTAATAGCGGAACACCGGCGTCCCGATCGTGAGGATCAGGTCGTGGCCCGCGAGCAGCCCGGAGATCCAGCCCGCCCCCGGGGGCAGCGCGCCGTGATAGAGCCGGTGATTCTCCGGGAAGCCGCTCCAGCCGGTCAATGGTGCGGTGTATACCGGCGATTCGGTGCGCTCGGCCAGCTCGATCACCGCGTCATACGCGTCGTAGCGGTCGATATCGCCGCCCACAATGATCGCCGGGGAGGTGGCGGCGTCGAGTTGTGCGCCGACCTGCTCGGCCAGCTCGGTCGGGAAACCGGTTGCGTGGGTCACCGTGCGTTCGCGCACCACCGCGATGTCGGCGAGCTGGCCGTCGGTCAGTTCGATCGGCATGTCGTCCATCGGCAGCGAGACGAACACCGGGCCCATCGGCGGGGTGGTGGCCAGGTGGATGGCCCGGGCCAGCACGGCCGGGGACTCGCTGGCGGTCGCCGGCTCGGCGGCCCACTTCACGAACGGCTTTGGTGTGGTGGTGGGTTCGTGATTGGTCAGCAGGCAGTACTGGTTCTGCATGTTGCGGCGCTGGTTGCCCGCGGTGATGATCAGCGGCGTCTTGTTGACGTAGGCGTTGTAGATCTGGCCTTGCGCGTTACCCATGCCGGGGGCGGTGTGCAGGTTGACCACGGCGGGACGGCGGGTGACTTGCGCGTAGGCGTCGGCCATCCCGACCGGGATCATCTCCTGCAAGCCCAGGAAGTAGCGGAAGTCGTCGGGAAAGTCCTGCAGCAGAGCCAATTCCGAGGAGCCGGGGTTACCGAACCAGGTGGTCAGATTGTGTGAGCGGAACAGGTCGAGGATGGCGTCGCGCACTGTGGTCATGGGTGGCCGTTGCTTTCGTTCGCAGTTGTGAAAGGAGTCAGTCGAGTTCCCCGGGCACGGGGTTCAGCGCCCAGTACAAGGCGAAGTCGGCGACTTCTTCCCATCCCGGTGCGCCGCAAGTGAAGTGGTCTCGCTCAGGGAAGAGCTTGAAGGCGGTGATCGCGGCCGAGTGTTTGGCGTTCTTCGTGTAGTTCTCGTGCTGCACAGCGGGCGGCAGGATGTGGTCGTGGCCGCCGGCGATGAACAGCAGCGGCGCGCGGTCGTCGTTGGCGAAGTTGTACGTGGTGGCCGCGCGGTGTGTGAAGTTGGCCAGGCCGCCCTGGAACAGGATGCGCGCCGGTACTGGAACCGCGTACCGCTCATAGGCACTCGCAGACTCGGCTTCGGTGAGTGTGTTGGTGAACGCGTAATGGAACTGCTCGGGCGTGATGGGCACCGCACGGTGCAGGTTGGCGGGATTCTTCAATACCGGGAATGTAGCCCGCACTTCGGAGAACGGCAGCGCTTTGATGCCTTTGACGGCGGCACCGTCGATGGACACCCCGGCTCGCCCGTAGCCGGCATCGAGCAGGAGCTGCACGAAGGTGCCGCCGAAGGAATGGCCCATCAAAATCGGCGGCTCGGCGAGTTCCTCGATGATCTCGGCGAGATGGTCGAAGACCTCCCGCACCCCGAGGTCCGCCAAGGGTGCGGGGTTCTCGCGCAGCGCGGCGACTCCGGCCGGGCCGGGGGCCACGCCGGGGTAGCCCGGTGTCAGGACCGAGAAACCGCGAGCGCGGTAACGCGCGACCCAGTCCTCCCATGCCAGGGGTGTCATCCACAGGCCGTGGATCAAAACGATGGTCTGATCGGAGGGGGCGTTCACAGCAAGAAGCGTGATCGTTCTGCGTGAACTTCACAATGAACAGCAGCCCAGATTTACGATCACGAAACCTGTGCGGGGGCACAACGGGGCGCGGCGATTTACGATCCGCTACATGTTGCAGCAACGACCGCTGACCGTGCTCACCAATCGCGTGCGACAACAGTCGGGCGCAATCGTGACCAAGGTCCTCGCCCGGCTGCGCGCAGAAGTACCCGACTATTTGCCCATCGACGACGACAACGGCGAGACCGTTAGGGGCAACATCGCCGAGTACCTCGACGAGATGCTCGAATGGATCGACCGCGGCACTGACCCCGGCCACCACAGCTTCGATTCCGCCATTCATCACCGCGCCAGCCAAGGTCTGACGCAGTCAAGTCTGTTGCACGCCTACCGCCTCGGCGCGGCGACCATCTGGGACGAGCTCGCACGCCTGGCGGACACCGGGGAAATCGAAAAGGAAGCCCTCATCGCGGCGACACCGTCCATCTTCGCCTGGATGAACGCCAATTCGCTTCGCGCACACGCGGTTTTCCGCGAAATCGACATCCGCAACGCCCGACGCAACGAACAAGTTCGTGCCGCCCTCCTCGATACGGTGCTGTTCAACGAATCCAGCATCGGGGCAGCGTTCTGGGACGCGGTCGCCGCCCTCGGTCTCCCGCGGACGGGCCAGCTCACGATCATCTCGGCAACCAGCGCTGAGCCTTCGGTGCAGCATTCACCTCCGGACATCGAGACGCTGATCTCGGCGCAGCCCGCCGTTCAGGACTCGTGGTTTCGTCTCACGTCCCATGCGCAATTGGGGGTCGTATCGCTTCGACGAAACCGCGCGGACGCGCTGGACACCATCGCCGCCACCATCTGCACCGACATCCCCGTCATGATTGGCCTCAGCAGCCCCTTCACCGACATCGCCGACTGCTCAAAAGCCCGCGCTCAGGCTCAAGTCGCCATGTCAGCCTCGTCGAACAGTCGCCCGAGCACCCGCTACAACCGCGACGTCATCGCGGTCTTGCTCGCCAGCTCGCCAGACGCCGCCGCATCCGTGGTGACAACCACACTGGGACCAGTACTCGAGTTGCCAGCCGAACGGCGCGAACCACTCCTCACCACGGTCGACACCTGGCTGCAGCGCGGCCAGTCCGTCTCGGCCACCGCCGACGAACTGCACTGTCACCGCAACACCATCAACTACCGATTGCGCCGATTCGCCGAACTCACCGGACGGCCGCTGGCCGACAATTTCTGGCTGGCCCAAGTCGCAGTGGCGCTGCAAGCTGCACGCACCTGGTAGAGAAACCGCGGTCGATCTGCGGTCTGAAAACTCTTCGGGCGGCTCCTCGCCCTTGACGACCGCACATTGCGCTGCAACTAAAACGTCAAGCAGCCCAACGCAACATCGCTCCGGTCACGTTCGCCTCACAGTGGACCACGAGGACCCCTAATCCCAAGCCGCATAGCGACCGACCACCGAACGGATCACCTCATCAGACGCAGCACCGCTCATCGTCGCACGCCGGGCCGGCCACAGCTGACATCCGGCAACCGTCCGCGCTCCCACGCGAACCGCGAAACGATCTCGGCGCCAACGGAACCGGCCAAGGCCGGATCCGTCAGGTGATTTCACGGACCGCGACGGAAGGCAGCGACGTGCCCCAGCGCCATGTCCACGGCGAGCTCGACAGGTCGCGCGCTGCGCATCGTCTGCGCCATCAGGAGTCCGCCTTGCAGCGCACTCATGATGGCCAATGCGAGCTCGGCAGGGTCGGCAGCTGCGGAGAGTTCGCCGCTGTCGCGCATCGTCGCCAAACCCGCGGACAGATATGACTGCCACTCGGCGAAGGCTTGCGCAAGCTCCCGGCGCGCCGAATCCGACCGCTCGGCAAGCTCACCCACGAGCGAGCCCAACGGACAACCCCCGACGCCTTGCGTCGCGCGGGTCATGGCCACGACGTGGTCGCACCACCGCTGCAGACCCTCCCAGGACGACACGTCGCCCAGATTGGGCTGCTGTGCCGCGATGATGTCGCCGAGTTGGGTCTTCACAACCTCGCGGATGAGGGCGTCCTTATTGGCGAAGTAGTGGTATAGCTGCGACTTGCTTGTGCCGGTCGCCGCCATCACGTCGTCCAGACTCGTCCCGGCGACGCCTTGCCCGCGGACGAGCGATGCCGCGGCGGCGACGATGCGGGCCCTGGTCGCGGCACCGCGAGTCGTCAGGCGCCCGGCGCCGGGGCGCTCCTCTGATGACATGCGCGAAGTGTAAAGCGGATTGGACTTGATAGTCCATTTTGGCTTCAGCACAATTTTCGCGTGGACTGCCCGACCCGCGAACAAGGCGACATGCCCCCGCACCGAACCGCTCCCGACGCCGGTCGCGGCGCGGCCCACCCTGCGAGGGAGGAATCATGACGCCGATATCGGATAACAAGGCCGTGAAATATAACTCGATGTTCCTGGGTTCGACGATGTTCTTGTTTGGGTTCTTGAAGTTCTTCGACCCATTTCGTTCGTGGTTCGACGTCCAGATCACCAAAAGCGGGCTGCCGCGACTCTGCATCCCCATGGGTATCGCCGGGGAGATATCCATCGGGCTGGGCCTGCTTTCGGCCGCCCGCGTCGGACGGGAGACCTCGAATCTCGTCGGCCCGATCGCGTCCGCCGCCTCGGCCGGGCTGATCGCCAACATGGCGGGCGCCACCTACGTGCACGTGCACCCGGAGGTGCCCGCCAACGTCCTCCCGCTCAAAATAAAGCCTCCCATCATCCCCCTGGTTTTCATGCTGTTGGCCGCCGTGAATCTCGTTCAGCTTCGTCGAGACCATGGGCAGCGCTCCTGACGGCAGCGCCCATCACAACCCCGTATTACCAACACGGAAATGGATGACCTGTGCCCGACCGAATTCGCCCACCACATCAGACGCTCTTCCAGGCGGCAACCATCGGCAACGTCGCCCTCACCAACCGGGTCGCGCTGGCGCCCATGACGCGAGTGAGCGCGACGGCCGACGGCGTGCCCACCGACCGGATCGCGTCCTACTACCGCATTTTCGCCGAGGGCGGCTTCGCGCTGTTGATCACCGAAGGGCTCTACATCGACGATCAGACCAGCCAGGGGTACCTGTTCCAGCCGGGCATCGCGAACGCGGCTCACACGGCCGGCTGGCGACCGGTCATCCACGGCGTGCACAACTGCGGGGCCAAATTTTTCGCCCAGCTCATGCACGCCGGCAGCCAGTCGCAAGGCAACCCGCACACGCCGATCACCTGGGGGCCGTCCGCAGTTCGGCCGAAAGGCGATCAGCTGCCCATGTACCGGGGTGCGGGTCCGTTCAAGATTCCCCAAGCGATGACCGCCGAGCACATCAACCAAGTCCGCGGGGCGTTCGTGAATGCGGCGCGGCAGGCGCGCGACGCCGGGTTCGACGGCGTGGAGATCCACGGAGCCAACGGCTATCTGCTCGACGAATTTCTCACCGACTATCTGAATACGCGCACCGACGAGTACGGCGGCGATACCGCCGGTCGGGTACGCCTGGCGGCCGAGGTCTGCCACGACGTCGCGTCGGCCGTCGGTGACGACATCGCCGTCGGCATCCGGATCTCCCAGGGAAAGGTCTCCGACAACCACCATCGGTGGGCCGGCGACGAGGAGGACGCGGCCGTTATCTTCGGCACGCTGGGCGAGACCGGCATCGACTACATCCACACCACCGAATATCGCGCGCTGGCACCAGCATTCGCCGGAAGCGACAGCTCGCTCGCGCAGCTGGCAAAGCAATTCAGCAAGCTGCCGGTAATCGCCAACGGCCATCTGGACGACCCGCGCGACGCCGCCGCCATCATCGACTCGGGCGCCGCCGATGTGGTCGCCCTGGCCAAACCGGCGCTTGCCAACCGCGACTGGCCTCATCGAGTCCTACGCGGCAAGCCGTTATCGCCCGACGTGCCAACCGATCTCTTCGGTCCCGTCGCCAACCTCAAAGACTGGGAAGTCGTCGGCGCGGACGACGAACGGGTGCCCGGTGCGAGATGACATGGTCTCGGGCGCGGCGGTTCAGAGGACGGCGTCGGCGAGGCGATCCACCTGGTCGAGCGCCGCGACGCTGGGATGGAACACCAGCCCATCGAAACCGAGGTCGCGGTAGGCGCGCACGGTGGCCGCCGCGTCCTGCGGGGTGGTCACCATGTCGGCGACGTTGAGCGCTGCGTAGTCCGGTTTGAATCCGTAGTAGCGCCGCAGATGCTCCCGGCCGAGCCCGACGGTGTCCTCATCGCCGAACGCGAAGTTCACGCTGGCGTGCAGCCGCGGCTGCCCTGACCGGCCCGCCTCCCGCCACGCCGCGCGTGCCCGATCGGCGAATGACGCCTGATTGCCGTAGTCGCGCAGGGCGCACGGACGGCTGATGAACCCCACCCCATCGCGCGCTCCGCGCGGATCGGCGTCGGCGCGCGGCAGCCGAGTCGTACAGTGAGCGACGATCGTGTCGTATCCACGACGGCTGCGAGGAAATGATGACCGAACGCATCGAGGTTCAGCGCACGATTGCGGCCCCGCCGGCGGACATTTTCGCCGTGCTGTGTGACCCGCAGGGCCACGTCGCGATCGACTCGTCCGGAATGCTTCAGGACGCGGAGGGCGCCCCGGTAAACGGTGTCGGCGACCAATTCGTCGTCCACATGGACCGCGAGGCCTTGAACGATTTTCCGCAATTCGGCAAATATGACGTCACCGTCGACATCAAGGAATTCGAGCGGGACCGCCTGATCGCGTGGACGGTCCTCGGCCAGATTCAGCCGCCGATCGGCCACGTTTACGGCTACGAACTGCACCCGACCGAAGACGGCTCGGCCACCGTGGTCACCTCGTTCTACGACTGGTCGAACATCGACCCGAAGTGGCGCGAAGCCGGGATTTTCCCGATTCTATCCGAAGGCGCATTGCGGGCCACCCTGGGCATTCTGGATCGCACGGTCCGGCGCGGTTATCCGCGCGGATAACCGCCTTTCCGGTTTAGCGCATAAAACAGGCCGCGGTTTTATCCCGCATTCGGGCGGGTATCAAGACAGGGCCCCTCACGAAAGGACCTGACATGTTGCATTCGGTGATCCTGGCGAGTTCGGACCCGGTCGCCGCGGGCTTTATCCTCCGCGGCATCAAGGGAATTTTCGTCGCCATCGGCAGCGTCATCGCCGCAATTGTGTGCGGATTAATCGCAATGATGAAGGGACGCAACCCGCTGGGCTGGGGAATTCTCGGGCTGTTTTTCTCGATCCTCACCCTGATCGTCGTCATCGTCATTCCGAGCAAGAAATAGCACTACCGCCCGAGTCGCGAAAGAACTTCGGCGACAACCGAATCGGCGGGCACTGAAACCTGCTCGCCCGTCGCGAGGTCCTTCACCCCGACCGTGCCCGCGTCGATGTCGCGGTCGCCGAGCACGAGCGCAACACGGGCGCCCGAACGGTCGGCCGCGCGCATCGCGCCCTTGAGACCCCGGTCGCCGTAGGCCATGTCGACGCGGGCCCCGCCGGCACGCAGCCGCGCGGCCAGCACCGCCAGCTTCAGCTTGGCCTGCTCGCTCAGCGGCACCCCGAACACCTCGCAGCGCGCGGTCTCCCCCACGCTCTTGCCCTCGGCGCGCAGCGCCAGCAGCGTGCGGTCCACGCCGAGCCCGAACCCGATCCCGGACAGGTCCTGGCCGCCGAGCTCGCGCATCAGGCCGTCGTAGCGGCCGCCGCCGCCGATGCCCGATTGCGCACCCAGCCCGTCGTGCACGAACTCGAAGGTGGTCTTCGTGTAGTAGTCCAGGCCGCGCACCATGCGCGGGTTGATAACGTACGGCACGCCGAGCGCGTCCAGGTGGGCCAGCACGGTGTCGAAGTGCTGCTTGGCGACGTCGGACAGGTGGTCGAGCAACACCGGCGCGCCGGCCGTCATGGCCCGCACCGCGGGGCGCTTGTCGTCGAGCACCCGCAGCGGGTTGATCTCGGCGCGCCTGCGGGTTTCGTCGTCGAGGTCCAGCCCGAACAGGAACTCCTGCAACAGTTCCCGATATTGCGGGCGGCAGCTGTCGTCGCCCAGCGAGGTGATCTCCAGGCGGAACCCGTCGAGCCCCAGCGACCGGAAGCCGGCGTCGGCGACCGCGATCACCTCGGCGTCCAGCGCAGGGTCGTCGACGCCGATCGCCTCCACGCCCACCTGTTGCAGCTGCCGATAGCGGCCAGCCTGCGGACGCTCGTAGCGGAAAAACGGCCCCGCGTAACAGAGTTTGACCGGCAACGCTCCGCGGTCCAGCCCATGCTCGATCACCGCGCGCACCACCCCCGCGGTGCCCTCGGGCCGCAATGTCACCGAGCGGTCGCCGCGGTCGGCGAACGTGTACATCTCCTTGGACACCACGTCGGTGGATTCCCCGACGCCGCGGGCGAACAGCGCGGTGTCCTCGAAGATGGGCAGCTCGATGTCGCCGTAGCCGGCCCGGCGAGCGGCGGTCAGCAACCCGTCGCGCACCGCCACGAACTGGGCCGACTCGGGCGGCACGTAGTCGGGCACCCCCTTGGGCCCGGAAAACGACGAGAACTCGGTCACGGGCTCAGGCCTTCGATGAACGGGTTGAAGCGGCGCTCGGCGCCGATACTGGTGGCGTTGCCGTGCCCGGGCAGCACCACCGTGTCGTCATCGAGCACCAGCAGTTTGGTCACGATCGAGGTCAGCAGGTCGCGGCCGCTGCCGCCGTGCAGGTCGGTGCGCCCCACCGAGCGTTCGAACAGGGTGTCGCCGGTGAACACATAGTCTTTGTCGTCCTTGTCGGACGACACCCGGAAGACCACCGACCCGCGGGTGTGCCCCGGGGTGTGGTCGACGTTGACGGTCACGCTGCCCAGGTCGAGCTTGTCGCCGTCGCGGTCCAGCTCGACGACCTGCTTGGGTTCGCGGAAGAAGGCGCCCGCCACCAGCTGGGCCACCCGCGGGCCCAGGCCGTAGATCGGGTCTTTCAGCATGAACCGGTCCTCGGGGTGGATGAAGGTCGGGCAGCCGTAGGTGTCGGACACCTTCTGCGCCGACCACATGTGGTCGATGTGCCCGTGGGTCAGCAAGACCGCGGCCGGGGTCAGCCGGTTCTCGTCGAGGATGCGCCGCAACGGGCCCATCACCCGTTGCCCCGGATCCACGATGACGGCGTCCGTTCCCGGCCGCTCAGCCAGCACATAGCAGTTGCACTGCAACATGCCGGCGGGAAATCCGGTGATCAACACGGTTCCCAGTTTCCCACGGGCCCCACTTGACACCGGTCGCGGCGCCCACATTAGCCTGAGCTGGCCACCGACGCCTTTTGCGGGCCCCCGACCTACCGACCATGGAGGCATACGGCCGTGCCGACCAACGAACAGCGACGTGCCAACGCCAAGCGCAAGCTCGAACGGCAGCTGGAGCGCCGCGCGAAGCAAGCCAAGATGCGCCGGATCGTGGTGATCGCCGCCGGCTCGCTGGTGGCCGTCGCCGTGGTCGTCGCGGTGGTGCTCGCCGTGATCAACACCAAGCACGAGCACAAGAGCAACAGCGCGGCCAGCTCCACCACCTCGGCCCCCAGCAGCTCCCCGGAGACCACCACGCCCGCCGGGCCGACGCCGCCCGTCCCGCCGTTGCCGGCGTTCAAGCCGTCGGCCGACCTCGGCGCCAACTGCCAGTACCCGGCGTCACCGGAACCGGCCGCCAAGCAGGTCAAGCCGCCGCGCACCGGCAAGGTGCCAACCGACCCGGCCCAGGTGAGCGCCAGCATGGTGACCAACCAGGGCCGGATCGGGCTCATGCTGGCCAACAACGAATCCCCTTGCACGGTAAACAGTTTCGCGAGCCTGATCGGTCAGAAATACTTCGACAACACCAAGTGCCACCGGCTGACCACGTCCGCGGACCTGGGCGTCCTGCAATGCGGTGATCCCAAGGGCGACGGCACCGGCGGCCCGGGCTACCAGTTCGCCAACGAATATCCGACCGACCAGTACCCGCCGAACGACCCGAAGGCGCAGCAGCCCGTCCTCTACCCGCGCGGCACCCTGGCGATGGCCAACGCCGGGCCCGGCACCAACGGCAGCCAGTTCTTCATGGTGTACAAGGACTCCCAGCTGCCGCCCCAGTACACCGTCTTCGGCACCATTCAGCCCGACGGGCTGGCGACGCTGGACAAGATCGCCAAAGCCGGCGTGGCCGGCGGCGGCGAGGATGGCGCCCCGGCCTCCGAAGTCACCATCACCTCGCTGTTGCTCGACTAAAGCCAAGCAGCACAACGCCGATTGGCGAGATCGCGCGACCCGCGGGCGGTCCACCGCTTAAGGTCGTGGCGTGGGGTCAGAATCCTTCGGGCATTACCAATTGCTGGACGTGCTTGGGCGTGGCGGCATGGGCGAGGTGTACCGCGCCTACGACGCCGCCACCGACCGGGTCGTCGCCCTCAAGGTGCTGCCGCCGAACATGGCGGAGGATCAGGAGTTTCAGCAACGATTCCGCCGGGAGGCGCGCATCGCGGCGAGCCTGAACGACCCGCATGTGGTGCCCATCCACAGTTACGGGGAGATCGACGGACGGCTCTATGTCGACATGCGGCTGATCGAGGGCCGCGACCTGTTGCAGTACATCGCCGAAAACGGTGGACGCCTGTCGCCCGAGCGCGCGGTCGCGGTGGTCGAACAGGTGGCCGCGGCGCTCGACAGCGCCCACCAGGCCGGGCTGGTCCATCGCGACATCAAACCGAAGAACATCTTGGTCACCAAGGCGCGGGACTTCGTCTACCTGATCGACTTCGGCATCGCCCGCACGCTGGCCGACACGTCGCTCACGCAGACCGGTCACACGATGGGCACCGTCGCCTACATGGCGCCCGAGCGATTCAGGGGCGCAACGGATCACCGCGCCGACGTGTATTCGTTGGCCTGCGTGCTGCACGAGTGCCTGACCGGCAAGCGCCCCTACGCCGGCGAGAGCCTCGAGGAGCAACTCAACGCGCACCTCAACACGCCGCCGCCGCGGCCGTCGGCAACCGTGGCCGGCGTCTCCCCGGCCCTCGACGCCGTGGTCGCCCGCGGGATGGCCAAAGACGTTGAACAGCGCTATCAGTCGGCGATGGAACTTGCCGAGGCCGCCAGGGGCGCCTTGGCCGCCCCGGCCGGGACCGCGGCATGGAATCCGCCGCAGGCGCCGGCCGCGCCGCCGCCTCCGACCGCCGGGCCGCCCACGCAGGACTACCCCCCGACCGGCCCCAGTCCGGACCCGCAGCCGGCGTATCGCGCCCCCGCCCACTCCCGGCGTCTGCTGCTGGGCATCGTCGGCGCGTCCACGCTGGCGCTGGCCGCAGTGGTGGCGCTGGTCATCGCGCTGGTCACCCAGAACGACGGCTCCGCCAACAGCGCGGCGTCCACCAGCGCGTCCCGCGCCCGGGTGCCCGGCCGGCCGGGATCAACCTCCGGTCCGACCGGGCAGGCCATGGCGACGGTGCCCCCGTTGCCGGCGTTCGCGCCGCCGGCCGATCCGGGCGCCAACTGCCAGTACCCCAGCGCAGCGGACACCATCGTCAAACCCGTCAGCCCACCCCCGTCCGGGAGGGTCTCCACCGAACCCGCGGAAATCCCGGCCACCATCTCCACCAACTTCGGTGACATCGGCATCCAGCTTGCCAACTCCGAATCCCCCTGCGCGGTAAACAGTTTCGTCAGCCTGGCCAAGCAGCAGTTCTTCGACAACACCCAATGCGCCCGGCTGATCAACTCCACCGACGGCGGATCGCTGCTGTGCGGCGGTCCCGAGTCCGACGGCTCCGGCGGCCCCGGCTACCAATTCGCCGACGAGTACCCGACCAACCAATACCCGGCCGGGGACCCCGGCCTCCGGGCGACCGTGCTCTATCCGCGCGGCACCGTGATCATGGCCGTCGACGGGCCGAACACCAACGGCAGCCAGTTCTCCCTCGTTTTCCGGGACTCCGAAATGCAGCCGACGAGCACCGTGCTCGGCACCATCAGCCAGGCCGGTCTTGCGGTCGTGGACAAGGTCGCCGAGGCCGGCATCGCCGGCAATCGGCAGAGCGGCGCCCCCACCAACCCGGTCACCATCAACTCCGTGCGCATCGGCTGACAGGACCCGCGGCGGGGCGCGCGCCCCTTACGCCGCGGATGTCACGCGGTAGACGTCGAAGACGCCTTCGACGTTGCGCACCACGTTGAGCAGGTGGCCCAGGTGTTTGGGGTCGCCCATCTCGAAGGTGAACCGGCTGATCGCCACGCGGTCACCGGAGGTGGTGACCGACGCCGACAGGATGTTGACCTTCTCGTCGGCCAGCACCCGCGTGACGTCGGAGAGCAACCGGTGCCGGTCGAGCGCCTCGACCTGGATGGCCACCAGGAACACCGACGACGGCGACGGCGCCCAGTGCACCTCGATGATCCGCTCGGACTGCTGTTGCAGCGACGCCGCATTGGTGCAGTCGGTGCGGTGCACGCTCACTCCCCCACCGCGCGTGACGAACCCCATGATCTGGTCGCCCGGCACCGGCGTGCAGCACTTGGCCAGCTTGGACAGCACTCCCGGGGCGCCGGGGACCGAGACGCCGACGTCGTCGCTGCTGCGCGGGCGGCGCAGCATGGTCGTCGGCGTGGACCGCTCGGCCAGATCCTCTTCGGCCTGGTCGATCCCGCCGAGCTCGGCGAGCAGCCGCTGCACCACGTGCCGGGCCGACACGTGGCCCTCGCCGATCGCGGTGTAGAGCGCGGACACGTCGGTGTAGTGCAATTCGCGGGCGACCGCCGCCATGGATTCGCCATTGACCAAGCGCTGCAAGGGAAGTCCGCCCCGGCGCACCTCGCGCGCCATCGACTCCTTGCCGGCTTCCAACGCCTCCTCACGCCGCTCCTTGGCGAACCACTGCCGGATCTTCGCCTTGGCGCGCGGCGACACCACGAACTGCTGCCAGTCGCGCGACGGGCCGGCGTTGGGTGCCTTCGACGTGAAGACCTCGACGACCTCGCCGTTTTCCAGCTTGCGCTCCAGCGCCACCAGCCGGCCGTTGACCCGCGCCCCGATGCAGCGGTGACCGACCTCGGTGTGCACGGCGTAGGCGAAGTCCACCGGCGTCGACCCGTTGGGCAGGGTGATCACATCACCCTTGGGGGTGAACACGAAGATCTCTTGCACCGCAAGGTCGTAACGCAACGACTCCAGGAACTCGCCGGGGTCGGCGGCCTCCCGCTGCCAGTCGAGCAGCTGGCGCATCCAGGCCATGTCGTCGATCTCGGCGGCGGCGTGCGGGTGCGGAACGCCGTTGCGGCCCTTGGCTTCCTTGTAGCGCCAGTGCGCGGCGATGCCGTATTCGGCGGTGCGGTGCATGTCCCGGGTGCGGATCTGCACCTCGAGCGGCTTGCCCTCGGGCCCGACGACGGTGGTGTGCAGCGACTGGTAGACGCCGTATCGCGGCTGGGCGATGTAGTCCTTGAACCGGCCCGCCATCGGCTGCCACAGCGAATGCACCACGCCGACAGCGGCATAGCAGTCCCGGATCTCGTCGCACAGGATGCGGATGCCGACCAGGTCGTGGATGTCGTCGAAGTCCCGTCCCTTGACGATCATCTTCTGGTAGATGGACCAGTAGTGCTTGGGCCGCCCCTCCACGACAGCCTTGATCTTCGAGGCGCCCAGGGTGTTGGTGATCTCGGCGCGGACCTTGGCCAGGTAGGTGTCCCGCGACGGGGCGCGGCCGGCGACCAGCCGGACGATCTCGTCGTACTTCTTCGGGTGCAGGATCGCAAACGACAGGTCTTCCAATTCCCACTTGACGCTCGCCATGCCCAGCCGGTGAGCAAGGGGCGCAATGACTTCCAGCGTCTCGCGGGCCTTGCGGGCCTGCTTCTCCGGCGGCAGGAAGCGCATGGTGCGCATGTTGTGCAGCCGGTCGGCGACCTTGATCACCAGCACCCGGGGGTCGCGGGCCATCGCGGTGATCATCTTGCGGATGGTCTCGCCCTCGGCCGCGGTGCCCAGCACCACCCGATCCAGCTTGGTCACGCCGTCGACGAGGTGCGCCACCTCGTCGCCGAACTCCTCGGACATCTGCTCGAGCGTGTAGCCGGTGTCCTCAATGGTGTCGTGCAGCAGCGCGGCCACCAAAGTCGTGGTGTCCATGCCCAATTCGGCGAGGATGTTCGCGACGGCCAGCGGGTGGGTGATGTAGGGGTCGCCGGAGTGGCGCAACTGCGTGGCGTGCCGCTCGTCGGCGACCTCGAACGCGCGCTGCAGCAGCGACAGGTTCGCCTTCGGATAGATCTCGCGGTGCACCGCCACCAGCGGTTCCAGCACCGGGTTGAGCGTGGTGCGCTGGGAGGTCATCCGGCGGGCCAGCCTGGCCCGCACCCGGCGCGACGCGCTGCTGGACGTCTTCAGCGTCTCGGTCGGCTGCTCCGGCGGCTCGGCTGCCTGGGCCGTGACCGCCTCCCCGACCAGCAGGGACTCCGCGACGTCAGTGGGCGCGTCAAGCGCCTGCGCCGCGCTCTTCTCGTCCGCCACGATGTCACCTCCGACCTCGAGGATATCGCGCGGTTGGCCGGCTAGACCCGCCTCAGGCTGTGCACGCGCAGGTCCGCGACCGCCCGACGGCCCCCGAGCGCGGCCAATTCGAGGACCACCGCCGCCGCGATCACCGTGGCGCCGGTGCGTTCCAGCAGCCGAGCGGCCGCGGCCAGGGTGCCCCCGGTGGCCAGCACGTCGTCGATGATCACCACGTGGCGTCCCCGTAAGTCGATGCCGTCCGCGGGGATCTCCAGCGTGGCGCTGCCGTACTCCAGGTCGTAGTGCTCGGCGTGCACCGGCGGGGGCAGCTTTCCGCCCTTGCGGATGGCAAGCACGCCCGTGCGCAGGCGGTCGGCGACGGCCGCCGCGGCCAGGAACCCGCGGGAGTCGATCCCGGCCACCAGGTCGGCGCCGGACGCGATCTCGGCCAGCGCGTCGGTGACCGCCGTCAGCCCCCGCGGGTCGGCGAACAACGGGGTGAGGTCCTTGAACTGGACCCCCGGCTTGGGGAAGTCCGAGACCTCGCGCAGCAGCGAGGCGATGACGTCCGCCACCGACGAGGTCCCGCCGACGCTCGTCACTGCACCAGCGCCCATCGATCCATGTTCCAGCCCGCGCCCCAGCGCGTCGGGTTCTTGCTCACCGCGTACATCTTCTTCGACATCAGGAGCGTGCGTTGCTGCCGGTAGAGGGGCAACGTGGGCATGTCGCCCCACAGTACCGGCGCCGCCTCACCCAGCAGCCGGACGCGTTCGGCGGGGTCGGCCGACACCGCCAGCGCCCCGATGGCGCTGTCGATCTGCGGGTTCGAGTAGCCGGACAGGTTGTTGCCGTTGCCGCTGTGCAGGTCGTAGGCGTCCATCGCCGACGACCCCGTCGACCCGCTGCCGGTGGCGCCGCCGGTGCTGGCCAGCAGCACGTCGATCTTCCCGTCCTTGAGGGCCTGCGGCCCGGAGGTGTCCAGGGCGACGTTGACGACGGTGATACCGGCCGCGGCGCAGGATTTGGTGATCACCCCGACGTTGACCGCGAGCCGCGCGTTGGGCCCCGGATAGCCGATCCGCACCGTCGTCGGCGCGCCGCCGAGCGCGGCGCGGGCGGCGGCGGGGTCGGCCTTGGCGAACTGGGCGGCCTCGGCGGCGCCGTCGCCGGCGGTGGCGGGGTCGTCGGCGGCGGGGTTGAGGCGCGAATTGGCGATCGGCACCCCCGCGTCGCGTGCGAGGGTGTCGCGGGGCGTGCACATCGCGAGCGCGCGCCGGGCCTTGGGCTGCGAGAGCGGACCCTGCGGGGCGAAGATCAGTTGCTCGATGCCGGCCGACGGCGAATCGGCGCGAACGTAGTTGTCCGGGGTTGTCAGCGTTCCCGACGAGCCCGCCGCCACGTCGACGACGTCGACGCTGCGGTTGTTGACACGGTCCTGGATGTCGGGGCCCTGCGGCCACACGGTGATGCGCTTGGTGATGGCCTTGGGACCCCACCAGCGGTCGTTGGCGACGAGCACCACCGCGCCGCCGTCCAGGACGCGTTCGATCTTGTACGGGCCCGACGACGGGAAGTTCTTGAGGTCCAGCCCGGGCTTGAGGTCCCAGATGGTGTTCCACAGCCTGGCGATCTGCTGGACCAGCTGGGTGTTGTTGCTCAGCAGCGCGGCAGTCACGTCGATGTGCAGCTGGTCGGCGATGACGTGCGACGGCATCAGCGTGGTGGCGGTGAACAGCTGGTTGTAGTCGACGACGCCGCGGTCCGGGATGAACGACACCCGGGCCTTCTTCTGCCCGGGCAGGCACTCGACGTTGGCGATGTCGAGGTAGCCGGCCTGGGTGGCGGCGTTGAAGTCCGGGTACCGGCCGGACTGGGCGGCCCACGCCAGCACCAGGTCGTCGCAGGTGACCGGCTTGCCGTCGGAGTACACCGCGTTGTCGGCGATCTGGTAGTCGAGAACCAACGGCGAGCCGCCCACCACCGACACCGTGCCGAAGTCACGGTCGGCGACGGTCTGCCCGTCCGGGCCGTGGTAGCTGAAGCCGGCGAGCGTGCGGGCGAAGGCCTGCGCGCCTGCGGACGCCGCGCCGACGACGGTGTTGGTGTTGTAGGTGACCAGCCGCCCGTCGACCACGTAGTCGATCTGGGAGGCGGCGCTGCCCGAGCACGCGGCCAGCGTGACGGCCGCGACGAGCATTGCGGCCAAACCGATAGCGCCCCCAGCGAGGCGATACCTGGCGGCCATGGCGACTACCGCCGGCCGGCGTTTCGCTTGCCGCTCGGACGCCGGGTCCCGGTCGGGCGCGCCGGGCGCGCGCCGGGCGCCGGCTTGCTCGGTGCGGGCTTGTCGGACGGCGCGGACGCGGTGCTCGCCGTCGACGCCGAGTCGTCCTCGGCGGCCTTCGGCTCCTCCGCGGCCTTGGTCTCCTCCGCGGGTTCGGCGCCGCCCTTGCGGCGGCGCGTGACGCGGCGGGTGTGCGTGCGCACCAGCTCCGTGCGCTCGCGCAGTGTGACCAGCAGCGGGGTGGCGAAGAAGATCGACGAGTAGGTGCCGACGATGATGCCGACCAGCTGGACCAGCGCCAGGTCCTTGAGCGTGCCGACGCCCAACAGCCACACCGCCACCACCATCAGCGCCAGCACCGGCAGCACACCGATCAGGCTGGTGTTGATCGAGCGCATGAATGTCTGGTTGATCGCCAGGTTGGCCTGCTCGGCGAACGTGCGGCGGGTGGTGTGCTGGAAGCCGTGGGTGTTCTCCTCGACCTTGTCGAACACGATCACGGTGTCGTAGAGGGAGAAACCGAGGATCGTCAGCAGGCCGATGACAGTGGCCGGGGTGACTTCGAAACCGACCAGCGAGTACACCCCCGCGGTGACGGTCAGGTCGAAAACCATCGTCGTCAGCGCGGAGACGGCCATGTACCGCTCGTATCGGACCGTGATGTACAGGCTGACCAACGCCAGGAACACCACCAGCGCGATCAGCGCCTTGTTGGTGATCTGGTCACCCCAGGTCTCAGACACCGCCGCGTCGCTGATGGCCTGCTTGCTGGGCTTACCGTCGGCGCCCTTGGGCTGGAAGGCATCGAACAGGGCGTTGCGCAGCTTGGCCGTCTGGTCGTTGGTCAGCGTTTCGGAGCGGATCTGCACGGTCGCGGACCCGCCGTTGCCGACGATCACCACCGACTCCGGATCCCGGCCGATGGTTTTCCTGAAGACGTCGGACACCTGCGACGTCTGGACGGTGCCGCGCGGGAAGGACACCGTGGTGCCACCCTTGAAATCGATGCCGAAGGTGAAGCCCCGCAACAGGATCGACAGTATCGCCACCGCGACGATCGCCCCGCTGATCCCGTACCAGAGGCGGCGGCGGCCGATCACCTCGAACGCGCCGGTGCCGGTGTAAAGCCGCGAGATGAAGCCGTGCCGCGGCTCGCCGGCGCCGCCGTCGGTCAATTGCGCGGCGTCGCCGGTGGACTCGGTGATCTCGGTCGCGTCCTTGGATGCCTTGGAGGCACTCATGGGCTATCCCCGTCCCGTCTTCACTTGCGACGAAGCCCGGCGTTCGCGGGCGACCTGCTGAACGGCCCCCAGGCCGTTGTATGCCGGTTTGGCCAACGTCGGCGACTTGGACGCCAGGTAGATCATCGGC
The DNA here is from genome assembly GCF_001666785.1 of Mycobacterium sp. E3305. NCBI lineage: Bacteria > Bacillati > Actinomycetota > Actinomycetes > Mycobacteriales > Mycobacteriaceae > Mycobacterium > Mycobacterium sp. E3305. The sequence goes on from NZ_LZJA01000125.1 coordinate 38,236, forward strand.
CAGGTGACCAGGAACACCACCACGACGTCGAGGATCGTGGTGAGCCCCAACGTGAAGGCGAATCCCCTCACCTGGCCGATCGCCAGGGCGTACAGCACCGCGGCGGCCAGGAACGTGACGGCGTTGCCCGACACGATCGTCTTGCGGGCCCGCACCCAACCCCGGGGCACCGCCGACCGAAACGATCGGCCCTCGCGGATCTCGTCTTTGATGCGCTCGAAGAACACCACGAACGAGTCCGCCGTCGTGCCGATACCGATGATCAGACCGGCGATACCGGCGAGGTCCAAGGTGTAGTTGATCTGCCGGCCCAGGATCACCAGTATCGCGAAAACCATTGCGCCGGAAGCGATCAACGACAGGGCCGTCAGCAGGCCCAGCACCCGGTAGTACAGCAGCGAATACAGCAACACCAGGACCAGCCCGATGGCACCCGCGATCAGCCCCGCCCGCAACGAGGTCAATCCCAGTGTCGCCGAGACGGTTTGGGCCTCCGACGCTTCGAAGGACAGCGGCAGCGAGCCGTACTTGAGGACGTTGGCCAGCTGCTTGGCGGTCGCGGCCGTGAACGGCGGGTCGCCGCCGGTGATCTGCGTCCGGCCGCCGGGGATGGCTTCCTGGATCATCGGCGCGCTGACGACCTGGGAATCCAGCGTGAAGGCGGTCTGGGTGCCGATGTGGGCGGCGGTGAAGTCGGCCCAGGTGTTGGCGGCCGCCGGCTTGAACTGCACGTCCACCACGTAGCCGATGCCGCGCTGGTTCATCCCCGAGGTGGCGTCCTGAATCTGGTCGCCGCTGATGATCGACGGCGCCAGCAGGTACGCCACCTTGTGGTCGGTCGAGCAGGTCACCAGGGGCAGGTTCGGGTCGTCGTTGCCGGCGAGGATGTCCTCTTTGTCGCAACGGGTCGCCTGGAATTGCAGCGCCAGGAACTGGACGCCCTGGCGGGTGCTCTGCCGCCACTTCTTCTCATCGGCGATGCGATCGGCGAGCTCCTTGCGCGGGTCCGGGGGCGCGGGCTGCTCGGCCGGCGGCACGTCGGCCGGTGGCGCGTTCCCCGCGGGCGCGGGCGGCGGGGCGGGGCTGGGCGTCTCCGGTTCGGAGGTCGTGGTCGACGGCGACAACCTGGTGATCACCGTGCCCGGCAACGACGGCAACGAGGCCCGCAACCTGGGGCAGACCGCTCGTCTCTACATCCGCCCGGTGCTGAACTCGATGCCGGCGCAGGAGCTCCAGCCCAAGCCCGCGCCGCAGGCGCCCCCGCCCGGGCAGGCGCCGCCGCCGGGCCAGCCTGCGCCCGGGCAGGCGCCGCCCCCGGGCCTCGCCCCGCCGCCGGGGCAGGCGCCGCCCGGCCAGCCCGCACCGGCGCAACCCGCACCGCAGGGTGGACGGCCGCCGGCCCAGCCACGGCCGTATCGCGAAAACCATTGCGCCGGAAGCGATCAACGACAGGGCCGTCAGCAGGCCACCC
>NZ_LZJA01000126.1:0-13257 GCF_001666785.1 Mycobacterium sp. E3305
CGGCCAGACCTACGGCGCCGAGCCGCTGTTGGCGCGCGCCCACCACGGCTCGGTCAGCAAGGAACAGCGCGCCCTGGTCGAAGAGGACCTCAAGCGCGGCCTGCTCAAGGCCGTGGTCGCGACGTCGAGCCTGGAGCTCGGCATCGACATGGGCGCGGTCGACCTGGTGATCCAGGTCGAGGCGCCGCCGTCGGTGGCCAGCGGCCTGCAACGCATCGGGCGGGCCGGCCACCAGGTCGGCGAGGTGTCCCAGGGCGCGCTGTTCCCCAAGCACCGCACGGATCTGATCGGCTGCGCGGTGACGGTGCAGCGGATGCTGTCCGGCGAGATCGAGACGATGCGGGTGCCGGCCAACCCGCTCGACATCCTCGCGCAGCAGACGGTCGCGGCGGCGGCGCTGGAGCCGCTGGACGCCGACCGGTGGTTCGACACGGTGCGCCGCAGCGCCCCGTTCGTGACGCTGCCCCGCAGCGTGTACGAGGCCACCCTCGACCTGCTGTCGGGCAAGTACCCGTCCACCGAGTTCGCCGAGCTGCGGCCCCGGCTGGTCTACGACCGCGACACCGGCACGCTGACCGCGCGGCCCGGCGCGCAGCGGCTGGCCGTCACCTCCGGCGGCGCCATCCCCGATCGCGGCATGTTCACGGTCTACCTCGCCAGCGAGGCGGAGAAGCCGTCGCGGGTGGGCGAACTGGACGAGGAGATGGTGTACGAGTCCCGGCCCGGTGACGTCATCTCGCTGGGCGCCACCAGCTGGCGGATCACCGAGATCACCCACGACCGGGTGCTGGTGATTCCCGCGCCGGGCCAGCCGGCCCGGTTGCCGTTCTGGCGCGGCGACGACGCGGGCCGTCCGGCGGAGCTGGGCGCCGCGCTGGGCGCGTTCACCGGCGAGCTGGCGGGACTGGACCGCGACGCCTTCGACGCCCGGTGCGCCGGCCTGGGTTTCGACGCTTACGCGACCGACAACATGTGGGCGCTGCTGGACGAGCAGCGCACCGCGGCCGGGGTGGTGCCCACCGACACCACCTTGCTGGTCGAGCGGTTCCGCGACGAGCTGGGCGACTGGCGGGTGATCCTGCACTCGCCGTACGGGCTGCGGGTGAACGGCCCGCTGGCGCTGGCGGTGGGCCGCCGGCTGCGGGAACGCTACGGCCTGGACGAGAAGCCGACCGCCTCTGACGACGGCATCGTGGTGCGGTTGCCGGACATGTTGTCTGACAACGGCGACAACCCGCCCGGCGCCGACCTCTTCGTCTTCGACGCCGACGAGATCGACCCGATCGTCACGGCCGAGGTGGGCGGTTCGGCGCTGTTCGCGTCGCGGTTCCGGGAGTGCGCGGCCCGCGCGCTGCTGTTGCCGCGCCGGCATCCGGGCAAGCGATCGCCGCTGTGGCACCAGCGCCAGCGGGCCGCCCAATTGCTGGACGTGGCCCGCAAATACCCCGACTTCCCGGTCGTCCTGGAGACCGTCCGCGAATGCCTGCAGGACGTCTACGACGTTCCCGCCCTGACGTCACTGATGGCCGGCATCGCCCAGCGCAAGGTGCGGGTTGCCGAGGTCGCGACCGACCGCCCCTCCCCGTTTGCGGCGTCCCTGTTGTTCGGTTACGTCGGCGCATTCATGTACGACGGCGACACCCCACTGGCCGAGCGCCGGGCCGCGGCGCTGTCGCTGGACAGCACGCTGCTGGCCGAGCTGCTGGGCCGCGTAGAGCTGCGCGAGCTGCTCGACCCAGACGTCATCGCCGCGACCGGCCGCCAGTTGCAGCACCTGGCCGAGGACCGGGCCGCGCGCGACGCCGAAGGCGTCGCGGACCTGCTGCGGCTGCTGGGCCCGATGACCGAGGACGAGATCGCCGCCCGCGCCGGCGGCGCCGAGGTGGGCGGCTGGCTGGAGGGCCTGCTGGGTGCGCGGCGGGCGCTGACGGTGTCGTTCGCCGGCCGCAGCTGGTGGGTGGCCATCGAGGACATCGGCCGGCTGCGCGACGGGGTCGGGGCGCCGGTTCCGCTGGGGGTGCCGGCCGCGTTCACCGAGGCGGTGGCCGACCCACTGGGCGAGCTGCTCGGCCGCTATGCGCGCACGCACACCCCGTTCACCACGGCGGATGTTGCGGCCCGGTTCGGGCTGGGCCTGCGGGTGACGGCCGACGTGCTGGGCCGGCTGGCCGCCGACGGGCGCCTGGTGCGCGGCGACTTCGTCGCCGCCACCCCCAGCGCTTCCGGCAGCGAACAGTGGTGCGACGCCGAGGTGTTGCGCGTCTTGCGGCGCCGGTCGCTGGCCGCGCTGCGCGCGCAGGTGGAGCCGGTGAGCACCGCCGCGTACGGGCGGTTCCTGCCGGCCTGGCACCGGGTGCCCGCCCAGAATTCGGGGCTGGACGGCCTGATGTCCGTGATCGACCAGCTGGCCGGGGTTCGGATGCCGGCCTCGGCGATCGAGCCGCTGGTGCTCGGTCCGCGGGTGCGCGACTACTCCCCCGCGATGCTCGACGAGCTGCTCGCCACCGGGGAGGTGACCTGGTCGGGCGCCGGGTCGATCTCGGCCAGCGACGGCTGGGTCGCGCTGCATGTGAGCGATTCCGCGCCGCTGACCCTGGCCGGGCCCGCCGAGATCGACCTCACCGACGCGCACCGCGCGATCCTGGACACGCTGGCCGGCGGGGGTGCGTACTTCTTTCGCCAGCTCGCCCAAAGCGGGTTGCCCGACTCGGAGCTGAAAGCCGCGCTGTGGGAGCTGATCTGGGCGGGCTGGGTCACCGGTGACACGTTCGCGCCGGTGCGCGCCGTGCTCGGCGGGGTGGGCAGCCGCAAACGCGCGGCACCCGCGCACCGGTCGCACCGGCCGCCGCGGCTGAGCCGATACAGCGTCGCGCACGCGCAATCGCGCCCGGCCGATCCGACGGTCGCCGGCCGGTGGTCGGCCCTGCCGGCTCCGGAGCCCGATTCCACGGTGCGCGCCCACTACCAGGCGGAGCTGCTGCTGGGCCGCCATGGCGTGCTGACCAAGGGCGCGGTGGCGGCCGAGGGGATCGGCGGCGGGTTCGCCATGCTCTACAAGGTGCTGAGCACCTTCGAGGAGGCCGGCCGATGCCAGCGAGGCTACTTCGTCGAGTCGTTGGGCGGCGCGCAGTTCGCGGTCGCGTCGACCGTCGACCGGCTGCGCAGTTACAGCGACGGCATCGACCCCGAGCGGCCCGAATACCGGGCGATCGCGCTGGCCGCCGCCGACCCGGCCAACCCCTATGGCGCCGCGCTGCCGTGGCCCGCGTCGGGCGGCGAGGGGGGCCGGCCGGGCCGCAAGGCCGGCGCGCTCGTCGTGCTGGTCGACGGCCACCTGGGCTGGTTCCTGGAGCGCGGCGGGCGGTCCCTGCTGACGTTCACCGACGACCCCGCGGCCCACGCGGCGGCGGCCGCGGCGCTGGCCGACCTGGTCGCCTCCCGGCGCGTTGCGTCGATCCTGGTCGAGCGCATCGACGGGGCGCCGGCGCTGCAGCCACAAGCGGGCGGGCCGAGCCCGGTGGCCGAGGCGCTGGCCGACGCCGGGTTCGCCCGGACGCCGCGCGGACTCCGGCTCCGGTGAGGCCGCGCTAGCCATGCCCGAGGGAGACACTGTCTGGCACACCGCCGCCGTCCTGCGCCAGCACTTGGCCGGGCGCACACTGACCCGCTGCGACGTCCGCGTCCCGCGGTACGCGACGGTCGACCTCACCGGGCAGGCGGTCGACGAGGTGCTCAGCCGCGGCAAGCACCTGTTCATCCGGGTCGGCCGGGCGAGCATCCACTCGCACCTGAAGATGGACGGCAGCTGGCGGGTCGGCGAGCGGCCGCTACGCGTCGACCACCGGGCGCGCATCGTCCTGGAAGCCGGAACCGTCCGCGCCGTCGGCGTGGACCTCGGCGTGCTGGAGATCCTGGAACGCGATCGCGACGAGGACGCCGTCGCGCACCTGGGTCCAGACCTGCTCGGCGAGGACTGGGACGGCGGGGTGGCCGCCGCCAACCTGGCCGCGCACCCGGACCGCCCGCTCGCCGAGGCGCTGCTGGACCAGCGCGTCCTGGCCGGGATCGGCAACGTCTATGCCAACGAATTGTGTTTCGTCAGCGGGCACCTGCCCACCGCGCCGGTGAGCGCGGTGGGCGACCCGCACCGGCTGGTCTCACGCGCCCGCGACATGTTGTGGCTCAACCGGTTGCGGTGGAACCGCTGCACCACCGGCGACACCCGGTCCGGCCGGCAGCTGTGGGTGTACGGGCGCGCCGGGCAGGGCTGCCGTCGCTGCGGCACCCCCATCTCCTACGACGGATCCGGGGACCGGGTCACCTACTGGTGCCCGTCCTGCCAGCGCTGACCCGCAGCGCCCGGCCACACCGCGCTCGCGATCGCCACGAGCCCCATGGTGGCGACCCGCAGCGCCCGGCCACACCGCGCTCGCGATCGCCACTAGCCCCGCGCGTGCGCCAGAAAGAACTGCGCGATGGCCTCCGAGCCGTCGAGCGCGCGGGTGGTCGGCCCGATGATCGCTTTGGGCAGGTATTGCCTGCCGCCGGGCCACGTGTGCCCGCCGCTGTCGATCTGGTAGAAGATCACCTCGGTCGACGCCGCGCAGGCCGTGGAGTCGAAGCGGCGCACGACGGTCCCGTCCCCCACGTTGGGCAGCGCCTGGACGGACGGGTCGCCCTGGCAGCGATCGGCGGACCGCCACGTGCTCACCATGCTGTCGGCGGAGATGGCGTGGCTGACCCCGCCGCGACCGCGCACCACCCCGCCCTTGAACGGCACCAGCGGGTCGGCGGTGCCGTGGGCCTCCCACACCGACACGGGCCGCGACGGCTTGCACGCCACGCCCACGCCCAGCGTGCCCGCGACGGGCGCGGCGGCGGCAAACACGTCGGCGCGGTCGCACGCCAGCCGGTTGGACATGAATCCGCCATTAGACATCCCGGTGACGAAAATGTGCCCCGGGGCGATGCCGTAGTCGTTCTGCAGCTTGCCCACCAGCCCCACCAGGAAGCCGACATCGTCGATGTGCCGGCGATCGGCCGGCGACGCCCCGCGGCCGTCAGCCCAGCTCTTGTCGTAACCGTCGGGGTAGACCACCAGCAGGTTGTGGGCGTCGGCGACGGAGTCGAACCCGGTCAGTCCCCGTTGCCCGTTGCCGGTGCCACCGCCGCCGTGCAGGCTCAGGACCAGGCCGACCGGGCTGCCCGGCGGCACGTGCAACAGGTAGGTTCGGTCCATGCCGCCGGACCGGAACGTCCCGGACGCGTCCCGAGCGCTGGCCGCCGACACATGCCGCTCGCCACAGCCCACCAAGCACAGCGCGACCAGCACCACAGCCAACAAACGCACGTACGGCATGTCGTCAGAATCCCGGCAACGCCAATGGCGGAGCAAACCGTGCTCTGGGTGTGGCGATGATCGCAATATGATTGATCCTGCACCAAGCGGCACCGCAACGTGGGAATATTCGGGCAGCCCCCGCTGTCAGCGAGCAACGGCACTTCGATGTCACGGGAGTATCAGAAATGACGAGGACCCAGATACGCAACCCCAGCCTTCTGCTGTTGCTGATGGCTGCCGGCGTGGTCCCCGCGGCCGGACTGCTGGATGTGCTCGGCGCGACCCCGGCCGCCCACGCCAGCGCCGCCGATGACGCGTTCCTCGCCGCGCTGACCGCCAAGGGCATCAACTACGAATCGCCCGAAACGGCGATCCGTTCCGGGCACCTGGTTTGCCAGCAACTCGACTCCGGTGAAGCGCCGCAACAGGTGGCAAACGACGTCATGACCAACAGCCACCTCGACGGCTACCACGCCGGCTACTTCGTGGGCGTGAGCATCCGGGCGTACTGCCCGAAGTACGGCGCCCAGGCCTGAAAGTTAACAGCCAGTTGACAGGCTCGTGACAAACGCGCGGGTAAAATTTTAATTCGGAAACAATTCCTGAGAACTCGAAGGCCAAATGATTCCTAGACTTTTGGTCGGCGTTGCACTCACGCTCGGGGCTGCGGGATGGACGGCAGCCGCCGCCAACGCCGACCCCAGCCCCTTCAACACACTCAGCTGCAGTTGCGAGGAGACGTCGCCCTCCGACAGCGCGGCCCTTACGGACAAGATCAACCGGGGCATCCAGCACGGCCTTGCGGACCAGCCCACGGTGCAGATCCATCACTGAGGTCTGAGGTTCAGTTCGTTCTCCGCGTCCGCCGCACGGCGTAATGGTGGTAGCGCGCGGCGCGCCTGCGGATGCGATACGCGCTGCCCCGGGTGCGATGCGGTTGTCCGACAAGGTGAATCGGCTCGCTGTAGAAAAGCATCTTGGCCAGCTCCACCAGCACCAGATAACAGATCACGAACATCCCCAGCACGGCGAAGAACTGCCACGGCAGCGGCGTGAAGCCCAGGGTCCGCGCCAGCGGTGAAATCGTCAGCCCGGCGCCGACGGCGACCACGGTGATGCTGGTGACGGCCAGCAGCGCGCTGGGCCGGCTGCGGAAGAACGGCACCATGCGGGTGCGGATCACGAAGATGATCAGCGTCTGCGTCGCGAGCGATTCCACGAACCAGCCGGTGCGGAACTCGACCGCGCCGGCGTGCAGCACGCCCAGCATCAGGCCGAACGTCAGGAAGTCGAACAGCGAACTGATCGGGCCGAAGATCAACATGAACCGGCGGATGAACGCGACGTTCCAGTGCGACGGCGCCTGCAGTTGCGCGGCGTCGACCCGGTCGGAAGGGATCGCCAGCTGCGAGGTGTCGTAGAGCAGGTTGTTCAGCAGGATCTGGCTGGGCAGCATCGGCAGGAACGGCAACAGCGCCGAGGCGGCCGCCGCGCTGAACATGTTTCCGAAATTGCTCGACGTGCCCATCAGCACGTATTTGATGGTGTTGGCGAAGATGCGCCGGCCCTCGGCCACCCCGGTGGCCAGCACCCCGAGATCCTTTTCCAGCAACACCACATCGGCCGCGTCCTTGGCCACGTCGGTGGCGCTGTCGACGGAGATCCCGACGTCGGCGGCGTGCAGGGCCAGCGCGTCGTTGACGCCGTCGCCCAGGAAGCCGACCGACCGCCCCTTGCGGCGCAGCGCGGTGATCAGCCGCGCCTTCTGCTCCGGGGAGATGCGCGCGAAGATGGTGTGGTCCTGCGCCACACCGGCGAAGGCGTCGTCGTCCAGCGCGTCCAGTTGTGCGCCGGTGATGGTGCCCTTGGACGCCAGACCCAAGTCGCCGCAGACCTTTTCGGCGACACGGGGGTTGTCCCCGGTGGCGATCTTCAGCTCGATACCCAGGTCGGCCAGTTTCGAGAGTGATTGCCGCGCAGCGGATTTGGGCTCATCGGCGAAGACCAGGAAGCCCGCGAGCGACAGGTCGCACTCGTCCGCGCGGGTGATCGCGGTCAAACCCGGCGCCGGTTTGGCGGCCACGGCCACCACCCTGCGCCCGGCGGCGAACAACGCCGCGAGGGTTTCCTCTGCCGCCGCCGGGGTGCCCCGGCATTGGGCCAGCACCTGCTCGGGCGCGCCCTTGACCACCAGCAGCCGGGTTCCGCCGTCGTCGACCAGCACCGACGTCGCCCGGCGTTCGTGGTCGAACGGCAGCAACGCAACCCGCCCGGCGCCGGCCACCAAGTCGTGCGCCTGCGGCGACTCCCAAAGCGCGGCGTCGAGCGGATTGGCGCTGGCGCCACCGGTTTTCGGGTCCACATCGGTGGCCAGCAGCCCCAGCCGGCGGACCGGGTCGCTGTGCGCACCGGCGGGGTCGACCGATTCGACCATCCGCAGCCGGCCTTCCGTCAGGGTTCCGGTCTTGTCGGTGATCAGGATGTCGATGTCGCCGAGGTCCTCGATGCACACCAGCCGCTTGACGAGCACCTTGGCCTTGGCCAGTTGCCGCGACCCGGTGGCCAGGCCGGTGCTGACGACGGCGGGCAGCAGCTGCGGCGTGATGCCGACGGCGATCGCCAGCGAGAACAGCACCGAGTCGATGATCGGCTTCGCCAACAGCAGGTTGCTGATCAAGATGACCACCATCAGCGCAACGGCCACCTGCAGCAGCAGATAGGAGAACCGGCGCAGGCCCACCTGGAAGCCGGTTTCCGGCTGACGCTCGTCCAAACCCGCTGCGATGCGGCCGAATTCGGCGTTCCTCCCGGTGGCGTACACCACCCCGGTGCCCTCGCCGGCGCTGACGATGGTGCCCATGAACGCCAGGTCGGCCGCGTCGGCCAGGTCGGTTCCGGGGGGCACGGGCTCGGGCGACTTCTCGGAGCCGGTCGACTCCCCGGTCAGAATGCTCTCGTTGCATTCCAAACCGCTGACCTCGATCAGCCGGACGTCGGCCGGCACCGCCTCGCCCAGCGCCAGCCGGATCACGTCGCCCGGTACCAGCGCGGTGACGGCGAGCGTGACGAACTCCCCGTCGCGGCGCACCACGGCGTTGTGGTGCACGCTCGCGTGCAGGTCTGCGGCCGCCCGCTCGGCGCGGTACTCGTTGATGAAACCCAGGCCGATGCTGGCCACCAGGATGATGCCGATGATGACCGCCTGCATGCTGTCGCCCAGGAAGTACGAGACGACCGCGGTGCCGGCCAGCAGGATGAGAACCGCGTTGCGCAGCTGACGGCCAAGCACCGCAAGGGGATTGACGCGATGGGTCCGCACCGCGTTGGGGCCGTACCGCGTCAGCCGGGCAGCGGCTTCCGCGCTCGACAGTCCCGCCGCCGAGCTGTCCAGTGAGCGCAGCACCTCGTCGACCGGGGCCGCCGCGACCGACGTCGTGGTCGGGGCCGCGGAACCCGGTAACACCTCTGTTGTCATAGCCAATCCCTGCGTTTGAACATCAGGTAGATCACGCCCATCAGAACGAATATCAGGCTGGTGCTGGCGATGAACCCGGCGAGGTGACCGAAGCCCGGGTACGGCACGTTCTGGCCGTAGAACCCCGTGATGGCCGTGGGCACCGCGATGATGGCCGCCCATCCGGTCAGCTTCTTCATGATGGTGTTCAGCCGCGCGTCCTGCAGCGACAGGTTGGTCTCGAAAATCGTTGTGACCATGTCCCGCAACGATTCCGTCCATTCCGACACGCGGAGCACGTGGTCGTACAGGTCGGCGTACAGCGGGTCCAGTTCCGGGGCGGTCCCCACCTCGTGCCGGTGGTGCTGGATCGAGTTGACCACCTCCCGCATCGGGAGCGCCACCCGCCGCAGCCCCACCAGGTCGCGGCGCATCTGGAATGTCCGGCGCTGAAAGCTGGCCTGGCGCGGCCTGCCGTCGAACAGCTCGTCCTCGATGGATTCGACGCAGTCGTCCAGGGCCTCCACCGCCGCGAAATGACTGTCCACCACGACGTCGAGCAGGCCGTGCACCAGCGCGCCCACCCCGTACTGCTGGGCGCCGATCTCCTCCCATCGCCGGGTGACCGCGGCGATGTCGAAGTCCGGCGTCAGGCGCACGGTGATCAGGCCGCGGGGCAGCACAAACGCCGAAATCCGGTGCATGGACAGCATTCGCCCCGGCTCGTCGGCGGCCTCCGCCGCCACCTCGACCGCATAGACCGTGAAGAAGGTGTGCGTCTCGTAGGCGGTGGCCTTGACCCGCTCGGCGGCCGCGACGGCGTCTTCGACGGCCCAGGTGTTGAGGCCGAGTTCGGCGGCCAGGTCACACAGCGCGTCGTGGTCGGGGGCGCACAGGTCCACCCACACCAGGGTGTCGGGTTCGCGGAGGTACTCCGAGATGTCGTCAAAGGTGAAGTCGTCCTGTGGCTTACCGTGGCGCCACACGCGGCCCTGGATGTTGCCCTGCACGACGCTATCTTCTCAGCCCGGCCCAGCCGCCGCCGTGTCAGTAGGTGGAGATCTCGTCTTGCTCGGGCAGGTCGCCGCTGACCATGAAGATGACGCGGCGCCCGACTTCCACGGCATGGTCGGCGAAGCGTTCGTAGAAGCGGCCCAGCAGCGCGGCGTCCACGGCGGCGGGGATGTTGTCCGTCCAGTTCTGGTCCAGCAGCACGCTGAACAGCTGCCGGTAGAGCTCGTCCATCGCGTCGTCTTGTTCGCGAAGCCGCGCGGCCTGTTCCGGATCGTGGGATATCAATACTTGTTTCGCGTTGTCGCCCAACGCGATTGCCACCTCGGCCATCTCGGCGAAACACGCGCGGACTTTGTCGGGCAGTGCCCGATTCGGGTGTTCACGCCGGGCGATCTTGGCGACGTGCACCGCCAGCGCGTCCATCCGTTCGATGTCGGCGATGATCTGGACGGCGCTGAAGATCGCCCGTAACTCTCCGGCAACCGGTTGTTGTAGTGCCAGTAACGCGAACGCTTCTCGCTCCGCGCGGCCCCGCATCACCACCATTTGGTCGTGCTCGCGGATGACCCGTTCGGCGGCGTCCAAGTCCGCCTCCAACAATGCCCTGGTAGCGCGCCTCATGGCTTCGTTGGCCAGGCCGCACATCTCGCCGAGCTGGACGCTCAACTCTTCGAGCTGGTGGTGGTAAGCGGTTCGCATAGCGCAACGGTGGCCAATGCGAGCGCTTTTCGCAAGGGACGAAAGGCACCCGAAAAGAGCCTGAATGACTCCTCCCGCCCGCGCCACCGCCGGTTAACCTGCCGCTGTCACCATATCGAGGACCATCCATCCGAGCCGAGAGAACACGGTGAGCACACGACGCGGCCTCCCTGGACTGGGACTGCTGACGGCGCCGTTGCGCGTCGCCGCCCTCAGCGCCGAGATCGCCGCCGGCGCCGCCTTGTTGGGCGGCAACGTCGCGACGAGCATGGGCAGGTCGCTGGTGCGCGCGACGCCGGATGTCCCGGGGCTCACCCGCGCCGCGGCGGGTGCGGTGCTGGAGGCGGCGGGCGGGCCGCGCGCCCGGCGCGTCAGCGCCAACGGACCGAGGCGCTGGATCGAGGTGCGCGGGCTGGAGGGTGAGCGCGCCGCGGACATCGCGGCGGCGGTCCTGGCGGCGGTCCGGGCGCTGCCCGGCGTCGAGCGGGCCCACCTCAACCCCGCCCTGGCGCGCCTGGTGGTGACCGTGGCGGACGACGGTCCCTCGACGGCCGAGCTGTGCCGGGCCGTCGCCGGCGCGGAACGGCCCCGCCGAGCTCGCGCCGCGCGGGCGAACCCGGCCAGCCTGCCGGGCGACGACGCGCTGCTGATGGGCCGGATGGTGGCGGCGACGGCCGCCTCGGTCGGCTTCGGCCTGTCCCTGACGGGCAGCCTGCTGCGGCTGCCCCGGCTGCCCGACCTGGTGGCCGTGCCGCCGACGGTGGCCGACCATCTGCCGCGGCTGCGCCGCGAGTTGGAGCGGCGCCTGGGGCCCGAGGCCACCGACGTGCTGTTCGGCATCGTCAACGCCACCACCGCGGCGCTCACGCTGTCGCCGACGGCGGCGGCCGCCGAGGCCGCCACCCGCACCATGCTGGCCGCCGAGGCGTGGAACGGCAGGCTGGCGTGGAGTCGACACGAACCCGAGTTGGCCGGCCAACCGGTGCCCGACGACGCGGCCGCGACCCCCGTCGGCAACCCGTCGCCGCCCGACGGGCCCGCGGAACGCTACGCCAACCGCGCCGGACTGGCCGGCATCGGCGCCGCCGCCGCGGTCGGCCTGCTCACCCGCAACCCCGACGCGGCGGGCGCCGCCGCGCTTGCCGCGGTCCCCAAACCGTTGCGGACCGTGCGGGAAGCGTTCGGCTGCACGATGAACCTCGGCCTGACCAGCCGCCACGACGCGCTGGTGCTGCGTCCGGGCGTGTTGCGGTCCCTCGACCGGATTGACGCGATCATGGTCGACCCTCGAGCCCTGTACACCGACGAGCTCACGGTCAGTCGCGTTCTGGGCGTGGAGAATTCGGCACGCGCACACGCTTGGGCGGCGGTCCGGGCCGCGCTCGACAGCGACGGCATGAAGCCGGGATGGCATCAGCTGGCCGACATTCCGGGAGCCGGCGACGTCGGCCAGGCCCTGATCAGCCCGGTCCGCGATCCGTTCGCGGCGGCGGTGCTCACCGAGGCGCGGCGCTCCCAGCCGCGGGTCTATTCCCTCGACGACGACGGATTGCGTTCCCTGGCACAGGGTTTCGATCAGCTCTACCCCGCGGACGGATCGATCGACCACGCGGTCGCGGCGGCCGTCGCCGAACTGAAGGCCGCCGGGCACATCGTGGCGCTGCTGACGACCTCGGGCATGCGGGGGTCGCACCGGTCCGACGTGACCATCGGGGTGCTGCGGCCCGGGCATCCCGCGCCCTGGGCCGCCGACGTGGTCGCGAAGGACCTGACCGGCGCCTGGCGCATGTTGCACGCGCTGCCCGCCGCGCGTGCCGCCACCGAGGGCGCGGTCCGGTTGTCGGCCTCGGCCTCCGCGATCGGCGCGCTGATGCTGATTCCCGGTGTGCCAGGCCGCAGTTCGGCGTCGGTCAATGTCGGCATGGTCGCCAGCCTGTGGTTCGGCTACCGGGCGGCCGTGAAGACCCTGCGGGACCCGCTGCCCGAACCCGAAACCGCCCACGACTGGCACGCGTTGCCGGTCACCGAGGTGCAGCGGCTGCTGCCCCGCCCGGTCGACGAGGACCGCGAGGAGATTCCCGCGCGGTGGCAGCGGGTGCCCCCGCTTCGCGTCCTGCACGACGCGACCGCGACGTCCTGGAACAACATCCGCGACTTCGCCGAGGAGATGCGCGGTGACCTGGCGGACCCGATCACGCCGCTGCTGGCCACCGGCGCGGCGGCCAGCGCCCTGCGCATCTCCGACCGCGATCCCACGGCGGTGACCACGGCCACCGCCGTGCCCGCGACCACCGTGGTGCCGGCGTAGAGCATGCAGGTCCGTTCGGCCAGCGGCGCGCCGGGCGTGGGCTCGGTCTGCTTGGACACCGGCAGCGATTCGCCGGTCAGCGTCGACTCGTCGACCTCCACGTTCGAGGCGTGCAACAGCCGGGCGTCCGCGGGGACCACCTCGTCGGCGTGCACTTCGATGATGTCGCCCGGCCGCAGCCGCTTGGTCGGCACCTTCTCGCGGCGCTGCGTGTCCAGCGCGCCGACCCGGCGTCGCGCCGGCGGATCCTGCACGGCCAGTAGGCGATTCAGCGTGCGCTCGGCGTGCAGCTGCTGCTCGGCCGACAGGGCGGCGTTGACCAGCAGCACGCTGCCGACCAGGACGGCGTCGAGCGGGGAACCGAGCAGGGCGCTGGCCGCCGCGCCGGTGGCCAGCAGCGGCGTGATCGGGTCCGCCAGGTCACCGCGCATCTCCTCGGTC